>JAFAYS010000349.1 GCA_019240175.1 Chloroflexota bacterium
GGCGGGCTGCCGGTTTTCGGTTTTCCGATCACCACGGAGCAGGATGAGCAAAACCGCGACACGGGCCAGACCTATCGGACGCAGTGGCTGGAGCGCAACCGCTTCGAGCTGCATCTCGAAAACGCCGCGCCCTACGATGTGCTGCTCGGGCGGCTCGGCGACGATCGGCTGAGGCAGCAGGGCCGCGATTGGCAGACGTTCCCCAAGGCCGATCCCGGCGCGGCGCACTTCTTCGCGCAGTCCGGCCACGCGATCGCGCATGAGCCGTTTTGGCAGTATTGGAGCACGCACGGCCTGGAGCTTGGCGATCGTGGGGTGAGCGAGCGTGAAAGCCTGGCGCTGTTTGGTTTGCCGCTCTCGGAGCCGCAGGTTGAGACCAACAGCAGCGGCGATACTGTGCTGACGCAGTGGTTCGAGCGCGCCCGCTTCGAGGATCACGGCGCGAACGGCGTGCTGCTGGGCTTGCTCGGCAACGAGGTGCGCGCCGGCGCAGGCCCGAGCCCATCGCCCAGCCCGTCGCCATCAGGTAGCCCATCGCCCAGCCCGAGCGCTAGCCCAAGCCCGAGTGCAAGTCCATCGCCTTCTCCGTCGCCGAGCTCGCCACCGAGCCCACAGCCAACTCCGGTGCCGACAGCGCCGCCACGGGCAAACTGCGATCCCGCCTATCCAACTGTTTGTATCCCCTCCCCCCCACCGGATCTCGACTGCGGCCAGATTAGCCATCGGAACTTCCGCGTCCTTCCGCCTGACCCGCACCGGTTCGACGGCGATAAAGACGGAGTGGGCTGCGAAACCTGATCGCTCGCGCCCAACCAGACGCGCCCCTTCCCCAACACAGGCGGCAACATCTGGAACAACCAGGACGACGACGATGGCGTCCTGTACAATGCCAGTGGCCAGGCGATCAGCTTCTGGGAAGATCCCGCTCCCGATAACTAAGCGCTCCAACATCCTGTAAATTCGCGACGAACGCCTGGAAATAGATCCAGGCGTTTGTTGTTGCCCTCGCTCCGAACCATACGTGCTAAACATAACAGCTATGCGATCTGGCAATCTCTAGACCTATTGACTTTGTTACAAACTTCACATATCATGATCGCACATTCACCTTACCGAAAGAACAGCTAAACAAAGAACAGTTTAATGAGCACCGTTGGTCTTTGTTCCTTTGTTCTTTTGCTCCTTTGTTCTTTATCTAGGAGGCAAGTATGGCAACCGCCGCATTGGCTCCATCCCGAGTACCCGGACCGCGCCATTTTCCACTCATCGGATGGCGCGCCTACGCACTACCGTTTTTTGGCGATCCGCTCGGCTATATGCTCAAGCTCCGACAAAGCTACGGCAATGTTGTGGCGTGGGACGAGCAGAATCCGTTTATCGTTTTTGCCTTCGGGCCGGAATACAACCGCCAGCTTTTCAGCGATCAAGAGCTGTTTTTCGCCGATCCATTTGGCAATCTTCCAGCGCCGGAAGGCTCGGCGCTGCTCACGCTGCGCTCGGGGCTGCTCAACATGAACGGCGGCAAACACAAGCAGCAGCGCCGTTTGATGATGCCCGCCTTTCACAAAAAGCAGGTCGAGACCTACCGCGACGATATGGCTGTGCTGACGCAGCGCGTGCTCGACAGCTGGTACGAAGGCCAGCCGTTGGACATCGCCGCCGAGATGCGCAAGCTCACGATGTCGATCGCGACCAAGACGCTGTTTGGTCTGGACGTACCACCGAACGCCGAGAGTATTGGCGGCGTGATCAGCCGCATGCTAGAGCTGCTGACCTCGACCTCGGTCAACGTGCTGCCGCGCAACCTGCCCGGAACCACCTACCGCGAGATGCTGGGCGTGGCCGAGCGGTTGGAAGCGACGATCAAGGATCTGATCGCCAGGAAGCGCGCGCAAAACATTGAGGGCTCCGATGTGTTGTCGATGCTGATTGCGGCGCGTGACGAAGACGGCGCGGCGATGAGCGATGTCGAGCTGGTGGCGCAGGCCTACACGCTCTTCGTCGCCGGACACGAGACCAGCTCCAACGCGCTCAGCTGGACGCTCTTCTTGCTCTCGCAGCATCCGCGCATCCTCAACGATCTACGGGATGAGCTGGCGGGTGTGCTGCGCGGCGCGCCACCAACGGTCGAGCAGCTGAATCAACTGCCGCTGCTGGAGCGCGTGATCAAAGAAAGTATGCGTCTCTTGCCGCCCGCGAGCTTCGGATCGCGCATCAGCACAGCGGACTTCAAGCTGGGATCGTACGAGCTGCCC
>JAFAYS010000425.1 GCA_019240175.1 Chloroflexota bacterium
AAAGTTGCCGATATTGACCGGCGTCGGCGTGCGCGTGGGCGTCGCGGTGAGATTCAGCTCGTCCTTGGGAGCCGGGCGCGAGGAGGCTGGCGTCGCAGTCGTCGCCGGCAGATCCTCGGCCAGCGCCGGCGCGAGTGGCTGCGCCGCTGCCAGCCGTGGGCCGCGTGGCTGCTGTCGTATTCCAGGGTCGATCAGCCCAATAAATACCGTCAGAACAAGCAAACACGTAGCGATCCAGGTCAGCGAGTATTGGCGCATAGCCGTGCCCTCGTTATGAGCTGTCACAATGAGCAGGAGACAAGTGTAGTGTGACTTCATCATAGCAGGTCGGTCAAGGAGCCGCGCGCCCTTCGCGCCGACAGTGTCTAACCGTGATAGTTAACAGCCGCCTTGAATCAAAAAGGAGTGGTCGCGGAAGCTCCGCAGCCACTCCTTAATCATGTATGTCAACCTATGCGGTCTCGCCCTCGTGCAGCGATTCGGCCTCGGCTGCGGCTTCTTGCTCGGCCTGCTCCTGCTGCTTAACCAGCTCAACCTCAATGCTGACCTTGATCTCATCGCTGACCAGCCAGCCGCCGGTTTCCAGGGCAACGTTCCAGTTCAGGCCCCACTCCTTGCGACTGATCTTGGTCGTCGCGCTGAAGCCTGCGCTGGTGGTGCCCCAGGGGCTTTTGGCAATGCCCGCGTACTCGACATCCAGCACCACCGGCTTGGTCACGTCGCGGATCGTCAGCTCGCCGTGGAGCTTGCCCTCGCTCTGGCCGTTCTGCTCGACGTTAGTGCTCTTAAAGGTGATCTGCGGAAACTGCTCGGCATTCAGGAAATCGGGCGAGCGCAGGTGATTGTCGCGATCCGTGTTGCCGGTGTCGATGCTGGCCGCGTCGATCGTTACGTGGACCTGAGCCGCCGTCGGATTCTGCTCATCCGCCTCGATCGTGCCTGTGAAACCGGTGAACCGCCCGCGAACCGTTGAGATCATCATGTGCCGCACCGCGAACTGGATCTCTGAGTGCGCCGCGTCGATCTGCCAAGCCATATGTCGCCTCCGTATAACTATACTTTAGTTAGCTACTAATTTTCTGTCATTAGTTTAGCAGGAAACCCAAGCTTGTCAAGAGGGCAATTTCAGATCGCTTCAATTCACTCGTTCAACCTGAGGCGATCGAAGGTGGCGGTGTTTGAGCAGCGTTTGAGCAGCGTTTGATGCGAAATGAGCAATGTTTGACCGACAGCTGATCTGGAGGCTGAGCAGCGGAGCGGAGTATTCTCTCAGCATCAAGACGAACCCATCAAGACCAAGCCTAAGGAGCACACCCGTATGAACTCGATCGCCCGTTTCGCCCGCCTGTTTGCCCTCGCCGGTGCCCTCGTGCCCGTCGCCACCTTTGCCGCTCCGGCAGCCCGACCGACCGAGCTACTCAGCGCCTGCCAGCTATCGCCCAGCCGCACCAACTGCGACTATGGAGATCCCCAGGCCACCGGCTGCAACAACGACGCCTACAACCTGGCGCAAGCTGATCAGCTCGGCGTTCTACGCGCCGTCGTGCGCTACTCGCCGAGCTGCAAATCGGCCTGGGCGCGTGCCGTCCTCCTGGGCAGCCAGCCCTACTCCAGGATCACCGCGCAGATCACGCGCAGCACTGGCGGACTCACCTCCGGAATCACCTCGCGCGCTGAGGTATATCCCAACACGGCTGCCGTCAGCAACATGGTCTATATCGGCGATGGATCGCTGGCACGTGCCGTCGCGACCTTGCAAAATGGTACCGGTCAGATTATCACTCAGGTCCAGACGGGTCTGGTCAAGCCGTAGCATAGCAACGGTACATTGATCAAACGACCGGCGATGCAGCAGTGCATCGCCGGTCTTGATGTTGCTGGTAACTTCAGAATCCAGACTTCATTTAACCAGGCGAATCCGCTTCAGCGCGACCCACTCATTCCACTCGGCGTCGAAATCGTCGTACTGAATGTAATGCACGCCATTGCGCAGATCCTTGATCGTCGCCGGGTACCATTTGCGCTTCCACTGCACCTCGACGGGCGTGCCCACGGCGTAGGTTGGCCGCTGCACCTCGCGCAGATCCTCAGCCGTCAGCCACTCATCGTCGGTCTCTTCGTAGCCGTAGTAATGCACCTTGAGCTGATCGCCGTCGGCATCGACGATCTGCGCCGGATACCACTCACCCTCGGAGCGCGCCTCGACACGCCGACCAACCTGCGGATGCGGCAGCGAACGGGCCGGCGCGATCACCAGGCCGGGGTCGAAATCACCGCACACGCTAAACGTCGCGACCTGCTCCTCGGCAAAGGCCATGCTATCGATCATCTGCGCGGCCAGCTCCTTGAGTGTGATCTGCTGATTGCCATCGCCATCGGTAAACGCCAGACCGCGCAGGCCCGCCAGCAGCCCCTCGGTAAAAGTCCAGTTGCCGGTCGAAAGCTCGCTCGACAGCGACGAGGTGAGGCAAGCATACGCGACGCGCCTGGCCTGACGCTGGGCCGCATCGGCGAGACAGCCGGAGTAGCAGCAATCCGCCAGCAGAATCGCGTGTGAGCCGCCAAAGCCGCGCTCGATCGTCGCCGGCACCGACTCCATCGCCCAGCCGGGATTTTCCGCGTCGTCGGCGTCGTAGCTCGCGAAGTAGGGCACGCCGTCGTCGGTTTTGCCGCCGTGGCCGCAGTAGTAGAGCACCAGCAGATCGCCAGCCCTCGTTTGCGCCAGCAGATCTTCCAGCGACTGCTGAATCTTGCGCGTAGTGGCGGCGCGATCCTGGAGATAGACGATCTGATCGTCTGGAACCTGCTGATCGCGGAAGAACTTTACCAGCGCGGCATCGCGGCGCTGCTTTTTGGGAAATGCCGAGTAGATATCGTCGTGTTTCCACTCCAACGTTCCCACAACAAACACCCAGGTGCGCGCGGGCGTCCAGCCAAGCTCGTGTGCCATGCTTCGATTCCTTGTCGGTGGATGTGTTCGAGGTCGCGGCTATTGTAGCGCATGGCGCAGCCGACTAGTAGCCGCCGATCTGGGCCGTGGGGAATACGCGCGATCAGTACTTAGCCGCAGCCGCGCCGGGCCGCCGGTGAAACATGGTACGATTCATGCGGCACCTATCACATATCTCATCACCGATTAGGAGGCGAACCTTGGCTAACAATACGCTCGAACTGCGCTCGG
>JAFAYS010000452.1 GCA_019240175.1 Chloroflexota bacterium
ACGCATCAGCCAGGAGTCGGAGCTGGTGCTGAGCCCGGCGCTGTTCACGGCGCTACAGCAGCGCTACCCGAGCATCAGCCACGTCGATCTTCAGCTCAAGCGTGGCACACACCACAACGAGCTGACGCGCTTCCGCTACGACGTGACCTTGCAGGTTGGTCCAGCGCAGGCTCAGCAGGCTGTGCCAACCTGGCGCGACTGGCAGCGCGAGCAGCTCACGCTTGACGAGCTGCGCCGGCTTCTGGTCGAGACGCAGCCCGTAGCGCTGGGCATCGCGCGCATCCCGAACGCCCGGCTGTCTACCGAGACCAACTTGCTCGAACAGCTGGCGCGCGCGGATCAAACCGCGACAGTGGCCGATCTCCGCACGACATTGGCTGCCCACGATCCCAGCGGCGCGATCGATCCCGAGACGATCTGGGCCCTGGGCGAAGAGCTGTCATACGTCGTGGAGGTCGGCTGGTCCGGCACGGGCGCGGATGGCTGCTTCAGCGCGGTTTTCCAGCGACAGATCGACGACCAGGCACCCGCGCCGCTCGCTCCCGCAGCGCAGATCGACGAGCCGCTGCCGTGGAGCGCCTACGCCAATAATCCGCTGCGCGAAAAGCTATCCCAGCAGATCGTGCCGCAGATCCGTGACCTGCTCAAAGAGCGCCTGCCCGAATACATGATCCCAAGCGCGTTTGTGCTGCTGGATACGCTGCCGCTGACGCCCAACGGCAAGCTCGATCGCGGCGCGCTGCCTGCGCCGCCGCAGATCCTGCCTGAGCTGGAAGACGATTTCGTGCCGCCGCGCACGCCAATCGAGCAGACGCTAGCCGAGATCTGGGCCGATGTGCTGCGGCTAGAGCGCGTCGGTATCAACAACAGCTTCTTCGCGCTCGGCGGCGACTCGATCCGCAGTATTCAGGTCGTGGCGCGCGCTAATCAGGCCGGCCTGCGCATCACGCCCAAGCAGATGTTTCAGCACCAGACAATCGCCGAGCTGGCGCTGGTGGCCGAGGTGATCACGGATGACCAGCCGGCACCGGTGGTCGGGCCGCTGCCACTCACGCCGATCCAGCGCGCGTTTGTCGAGCAAGGCGCGGCGGTGGCGGCATCCTGGCGCTGGGGCGTGCTCCTCGAAACACCGTCGGGACTTGAGGTAGGTTCGCTAGAAGCGATGCTTCAGCATCTGGTCGCGCACCACGACGCGCTGACCGTGCGACTCGTGGAAAGCGAATCCGGCTGGCAGCAGCTCCGCGTCAGCCCCGACGCTGCGCTCGCGTTCACGACGATCGACCTGACAAGCTCGCCTGATCCCGACAGCGACATCACGTCGGCGGCGCTGGCAGCCCACGCGGCGCTGGATCTAGCGACGGGACCAATCATTCGCGCGATCTTTTTCAATCTCGGCGCGCATCAGGCTGGCCGGCTGCTGCTGGCGATTCATCCGCTGCTGATCGACGAGCGATCGTGGCCGTTGATCGTGGCACATCTGCGCACGGCCTACGATCAGCGCAGCCAGAACCAGCCGATCGCGCTGCCCACAACGCCGCTCTCATTCGCCCAGGCGACTCAGCGTCTCGCTGCGCACACACAGTCGCGCGATCGAGATCGAGAGCTGGCCTACTGGACCGACCAGCCCTGGGCCGAGTCTGCCACGCTACCCCACGATCAGCCGGTGAGCGACGGCAGCGCAGCCGAGAGCGGCATTGTTACGGCGACGCTCGACGCCGAAACCACGACACACCTGCGCCTGGAAGCAGCCAGCGCCTACCGAACCGGTAGCGCCGAGATCTTGCTGACGGCGCTGGCCAGGACGCTCACAGGCCGGATTGGCTCACGGACGGTGGCGATCGAGCTGGAAGAGCCGGGCCGCGCACAGCCGCCCGCCGATCTGTCACGAACTGTTGGCCGCTTCACGCAGCTGGTGCCGCTGCTGCTGCAACTGCCTGGCGACGATCCCGGCGCGGCGATCAAAGACGTCAAGCAGCAGGTGCGATCCGCCGCGCAGCACGCGCACACCTACAGCGGACTCAGCGATGAGCAGCGGCATGCGCTACCTGCGCCGGACATTCGCTTTACCTACGCAGACGACGATGATCAAACCCTGCGCGACTCGCCAACCTTCACGCTGATCCAAAACTACAGCGGCACAGATGTCGTCACGCCAATGCCGCATGCGTTACATATCGTCGTGAGCAGCGCAGACGATCAGCTGGCGATCGAGTGGCGCTACAACCAGCAGGCCTATCGCCGCGCGACAATCGAGGCGCTGGCGACACGCTTCGATGCCGAGCTGCGCGAGCTGATCGCGCACTGCATGTCGCCAGAAGCGGGCGGCTACACGCCCTCGGATTTCCCGCTGAGTGGGCTGGATCAGCAGCAGATCGATCGGCTGGTGGGCGCGAACCGGCAGATCGAGGATATCTACCCGATCTCGCCGCTGCAAGAGCATATGCTGCTGCGCCACATTCACGCGCCGACGCCGGGCCTATATGTGGTGCAGGACGTGATGCACGCACAGCAGATCCATGTCCCGATGCTAGAGCGCGCCTGGCAGCGCATTGTCGATCGCCATCCGTTCCTGCGCACCGCGATCGTGTGGGACGGCCTGGAACGACCGTTGCAGATCGCCTACACCGGCGTGCGCGTGCCGCTGACGATCGAGGATTGGCGCGATCTCACGCCCGAGGAGCAGCAGCGGCGCGAGGAAAGCTTTGTCGAGGCGGATCGCCGCCAGGGCTTTGATCTCAGCCAGCCGATGTCGGTGCGCGTCTTTATGGCACAGGTCGGCGACAACACGTATCATATCGTCACCACGACCCACTATATGCGGCTGGACGGCTGGAGCTTCCGCCTGTGCTTGAGCGAGTTCAACGGCTTCTACGCCGCGTTCGCCACCGGACGCGATCTACAGCTAAACTCCTACTGCTCGTACCGCGATTACGTCAACTGGCTGCGACAGCAGGATCTGGCCGAGGCTGAGGCCTTCTGGCGGCCACTGCTTCAGGACTTCACCACGCCCACGCCACTGGTCGCCCACGCTCCCGGCGGCGTAACAACGCCTGAGGACGGCTTTACTAAAGACTTTATCTATATTTCCACCGCCACAACGCACGCTCTCAACGCGATTGTGCGGCAGCATCAGCTGACGTTGAACACCATCATCCAGGGCGCGTGGGCCTTGCTGCAAAGCCGCTACACCGGCACCGACGACATCTTGTTCGGCATTATCGTCACGGCGCGTCCGGCGACGCTGCCGGGAATCGAGCGAATGGTCGGGCCGATCGCCAACGTGCTGCCGGTGCGCTTGCGCGTCGCCGCCGACACGCCGCTGCTAAGCTGGCTGAAAGATTTGCGCACGCAGCAGGTTGAGGCCGGACAGTACGAGTTCACGCCGCTGGAGCTGATCCGCGAGTGGTGCGACGTGCCGCGTGATCAGCCGTTCTTCGAAAGCTATCTGGCCTTCCAGAACTTGCCGACGTTCGAGATTCCGGGTACGAATTTCCGCCAGGCCAACTCGGCGCGCTCGGGCGAAACTGTGCTGGCGCAGATGGAATATCCCGTGCGCATCGATGTGTTTCCCGGCCCGGATGAGATCGGGCTGGTGATGTCATACTACCGGCACTTCTTCGATAGTGCGACGATTCTGCGCATGATGCACGACTTCCGCGCGCTCCTGGAAGCGATCGCCGCGCGTCCAGATCGGCGGCTGGGCGAGCTGCGCCAGAGCTGACGCCGGTGCCAGGATTTTTAGCTGCCCGGCGCGAGACCGGCTAGCGCCAGGAGCTTGCCCAGCAGCGTTTGCGTGAAGGGCTGGTAGCGCGTGTTGTGAAAGGCCGCGAAACGCCAGCCCTCCGCCTGCTTAACCGCGACAACGGTTTGGATCGACAGGCGGCGACGGGATGGACGCTGCTGTCCGGCGCGCAGCACCGCGCCCTTGCTGTGGATCAAGGCGACATCCGGCGTCAAAAAGCGCGTCGACGACGATTCGCCAAACAAGCGGCTGTTTTTGAGAAAACGCTCAAAAAGTGGACGGTGGCTCTCGGCGATCGCTGAGCGGCCCCTGGTGTGCGTGCCATCGAAAGCGATATAGTCGGCGTCTTCGGTAAACAAGCTAGCGTAGGCATCCGCGTCGCCCCAGGCCCGGTAGAGCTGATCGAGCAGACTCGCCACAGCTTCGGCATCGGCGGGATCGTTCGCGACGGGCGCATTGGCAGCAATCGGTTGAACCAGCATCGGTTTCGCTCCTTGATCTTACTATTATTACGATCTTTCTAATATCTAGATTTGTCTAGATATTAGAACAAGCTTAGAATATACAACCAAGCCATGTTTGTCAAGGGGGAAACATGCCGAACGCTCGTCGTGAAGAATTGATCGTTGCGGTGATCGCAGCCAGCCAGGAAAGCAGCACCACCGCCGTCTTCTTCCACACAGCGATCGCCGAGCGCGTGGGATTGGGCGCGACCGACGAGAAGACGCTCTTTATCTTGAGCGGCGCTGGGCGGCTCACGGCGGGCGAGATCGCGCAGCATACCGGCCTGACCACAGCCTCGGTCACCAGTCTGATCGATCGACTAGAACGCAAAGGCTTTGTGCAGCGAGTGCGCGATGCCAAAGACCGGCGCAAAATCTACGTGGAGCTGAACGAGGCCAAGCTAGCCGAGTTGACACAGTTCTTTGATTCGTTCCAGGGAAGATTTGGGGAATTGTTGGATGCCTACAGCGACGAGCAGCTGGCGGCGATCGCCGATTTTTTGACGCGTGCCGCCCAAATGTCGCGCGCAGTGGTCGCG
>JAFAYS010000474.1 GCA_019240175.1 Chloroflexota bacterium
GCCAACCGACAGCTGACCGCCGCTAATCAGGCTGATCATCTCGATCAAATGTGTGCGCTGTCCCTGCGGATCTTGCTCCGGCCCGGTCGCGGCGCGCGTCATGTTGAAAAGGCCCTTCTGCGGCACGGCCTGATCGATCTGGCCAACATAGTTGAAGCTGATCTCGACCGGCGGATGGTCGCGCAGCGGCGCGGTGCGATCCTCGGCGTTGAGGTGCCGCAGCAAGCCATAGCCGATACCGCGCTGTGGTATCTGGCGCACCTGCTCCTTGATCGTCTTGAGCGCGTCGCCGAGGCTGCGCGGCTGGCTGAGATCCAGCAGCACCGGATACAGCGAGGTAAACCAGCCGACCGTGCGCGACAGATCGATGTCTTCGAACAGATCTTCGCGTCCGTGGCCTTCCAGGTTCACGCGCAGCGCCGGGCTGCCGGTCCAGGCCTGGATCGTCTGGGCCAGCGCCGTCAGCAGGACCTCGGTAATCTGCGTCTGGTAGGCGTTGGGCACCTCGTGCAGCAGCGCCGAGGTCTCGGCCTCGTCGAGCTTGACCATGATGTTGCGCGTCGAGGCGTAGGTGTTCGCGCCGCCCTGCCGATCGACGGGGAGCGCGGCAACCTTGCGCTGGGCCACCGACAGCCAGAAGGGCAGCTCGCCTAGCAGCGCCGACGAGCCGGCGTACTCAACCAGACGCTCGGCCCACTGCTTGAAGGCCGTGGTCTTGGGCGGCAGTGTGATCGCCATACCTTTGCGCGCCTGAACATAGCCAGCCTGCACGTCTTCGAGCAGAATCGGCCATGAGACCGCATCGACGGCCAGGTGATGCACAGCCAGGAAGAGCCGCTGCGGCTGCTCCGGCCCCAGATCAAAGAGCGCCGCGCGGAACAATGGCCCATCCTGAAGATTCAAGCTGGTCTGGATCTCGCTAGCCGCCGCCTCGATCGCTGCCACACGCTCCGTCTCCGGCACAGCGTGCAGATCGATCACGGTCAGAATCGGCTGCTCGACGGGCGCGGCGTGCTCCTGAATCCAACCTGAATCGGCCTCGTGGAAGCGCAGCCGCAGCGCGTCGTGCTGAAGCATCAACTGCTGAAGCGCCTGCTCCAAAGCCGCCGGATCGAGCGGCTCGCCGGCCTCCAACAGCATCGTCTGGTTGAAGTGCCGGCGATTGGGCAGTGTTTGCGCAAAGAAATGCTGCTGGATCGGCGTCAGCGGCACCGCGCCCGTCACCAATCCTTGCTCGGCCACCACCGCAGGCGCGGTATCGGCCACGGTTGCCAGCTCGGCGATCGTCTGGTGCTGGAAGATCTGCTTCGGCGTTAATCGTAACCCGGCCTGATTGGCGCGCGCAATGATCTGAATACTCAAGATCGAGTCACCGCCGAGCGCGAAAAAGTTATCGTGAATGCCGACACGCTCGACGCGCAGCACCTCAGCCCAGATCTGCGCCAGCGTCTGCTCGACCTCATTTTGCGGCGCGGCGTAGGCGGCGGCGTGGGCCACATTCGACTGATCCGGCGCGGGCAGGGCTTTGCGATCGACCTTGCCGTTGGCCGAGAGCGGCAGCGCCTCAAGCACCACGAAGGCGCTCGGCACCATGTAGGCGGGCAACTTCGCGCCCATGAATTGGCGTAGATCTTCGGTGGTCGGTGTGACATCGGTCTCGGTCACGAGATAGGCGACGAGGCGCAGGTCGCTGCCGTTGTCGGCGCGGGCCATGACCACGGCTTCGCGCACGGCCTCATGCTGGGCCAGGACGGCCTCGACCTCGCCGATCTCGATGCGGTAGCCGCGAATCTTGACCTGCGCGTCCGTGCGGCCCAGAAATTCGAGCGTGCCATCGAGCAGATAGCGGGCGACATCGCCGGTACGATACCAGCGCCCGCCGTCGAGTGTGACGAACTTCTCGGCAGTCAATTCGGGGCGGTTGAGATAGCCACGTGTGACGCTGCCACCACCGATGTACAACTCACCCGCGACGCCGACCGGCACCAGCTGACCGTGCGCGTCGTACAGCCGCAGCTGGGCGTTGGGCAGCGGTCGCCCGATCAGGTGGCGTGCGGGCGGCTGCGTAGGATCGACAGTCTGCGCCGCGCAGATAATCGTGCCTTCGGTCGGGCCGTAGAGCACCACCAGCTCAGCCTGCGGAAAGACCGCCAGCGTGTCAGCCAGCAGCTCCGGCGGCACCGCATCGCCACCCACCCAGATCCGCCGCAGTCCGGCGTAGGCCTCGGGCGTGGCGAACTGCATCGCCTGCTGAACGATCTGACGCAGCAGACTTGGCACCGCGTGCAGCAGCGTCCAACCGCGCAGATCGTGCACCAGCTGCGGCAGATCCAGGATCTGGGCCTGGGTCTCGATCACGACGGTACCGCCGGCCAGCAGCGGGTTCAGCAGCTCAAACGCCGCGATATCGAACGCCACCGAGGCCAGCCACGGCTGCACGTCCGTCGCGCGATAATCGAAGGCCGTCTGGCTGGCGTGTAACACCTGTAGCAGGTGGCCGTGCTCCACCAGCACCGCTTTCGGCGTGCCGGTTGTGCCCGACGTGTAGATCAGATACGCCAGATTCGTCAGCTCGACGCCACTCACCGGTGGCGTCACCGGCTGCGCCGCGATCGCCTCCGCGTCGGCATCCAGCGCTACAATCTGCACCTCGATCTCCGGCAACGTTTCCCGCAGCGACTCCTGGGTGAGCACGACCACCGGCGCGGCGTCGCTCAGAATGAAGGCTACGCGCTCAGCCGGATAGCTCGGATCGACCGGCACGTACGCGCCGCCGGCTTTGAGCACGGCCAGCAGCGCCACCACGAGATCAAGGGAGCGATCCAAGACCAGCGCCACGCGCGTCTCGGGGCCGACGCCCAACACGCACAGGTGCCGCGCCAGCTGATTCGCGCGCGCTTCTAGATCGGCATAGCTTAGCCGCGCCGTCCCGCAGACCAGCGCCGTGGCCTCGGGCGTGCGCGCTGCCTGCTGGGCAAGCAGCTCATGCACCAGCCGATCCTGCGCATACGGTTGTGCCGTCGCGTTCCAGACCGCCAGCGATGCTTGCTCGGCGGAGGTCAGCAGCGGCAAGCTTGTTAGCGGCTGATCCGGATTGGCCGCGATGCCCGCCAGCAGGATCGCGAAATGCTCGGTCATGCGCGCGATCGTCTCGACCGCGAACAGGTCGGTGCTGTACTCAAGGATGCCGCCCAGGCTCGCGCCGGTCTCGGTCAGCGAAAGGCTGAGATCGAACTTCGAGATGCCGTACTCAAACGAGACCGGGCTCAACGATAGCTCGGAGGCTTCCAGTGTTTTGCTTGGCGCGGGCTGCAGCGCAAACATGACCTGAAAGAGCGGATGGCGGCTCAGGTCGCGCTCCGGCTCCACAGCATCCACGATCTGCTCGAACGGCAAATCTTGATGCGCGTATGCGCCCAGCGCCGTTTCACGCACGCGCTTGAGCACATCGCGGAAATTGGCCGCGCCCGCCAGATCCGTCCGCAGCACGATCGTGTTGATGAAGCAGCCGATCAAGTCCTCGGTCTCGCCGCGCGCACGGTTGGCGATCGGTGTGCCGACCGCGATGTCCTGCTGCCCGCTGTAGCGACTGAGCAAAACTTGCCAGGCGGCCAGCAGCGTCATAAACAGCGTGACACCCTCGCGCCGACCAAGCGTCCGCAATGCCGTCGTCGCCTCCTGCCCGATCTCGAACTCGTACATCGTGCCGCGCAAGGTTGCCACGGCTGGACGTGGATAATCGGTCGGCAGCTGAAGCGCGGCAACACCACCCAGACGTTGCTTCCAATAATCGAGCTGCGCCGCCAGCACGTCGCCCTGCAGCCAGGATCGCTGCCAGACGGCGTAGTCGGCGTACTGGATCGGCAGCGTGGGCAGCAGCGCCATCACTTCTGCCTGCGTGCCATGGACCGTCGCGCGATACAGCGTGAGCAGCTCGCGCATAAAGATGCTCATCGACCAGCCGTCTGCCGCGATGTGATGCACGCTCCACAGCAGCACGTAGTCTTCGGCATCTAATTGCAGCAGGCTGGCGCGCAGCAGCGGCCCATGCTCAAGATCGAAGGGGCGCTGCGCCTCCTCGGCGGCCATCGTAGTCGCCTGGGCTTCGCGCGCGTCCGCAGGTAGGAACTGAAGATCGACGAGCGGCAGTGGAATTGTCAGCGTCGGATGGATCACCTGCACCGGATTACCGCCCTCGGCTCTAAACGTTGTGCGCAGGACTTCATGCCGCCGCACGATCGTGTTCAGGCTGTGCTCCAGCGCGGCGATGTTCAGCGGGCCACGGATGCGCATCGCGTTGGGGATGTTGTAGGCCGGGCTGCTCGGGTCCATCTGCGACAAGAACCAGAGGCGCTGCTGGGCAAACGACAGCGGCAGCGGCGCGTCGTGTGAAACCGGCACGAGTGGCGGCGGGATCAGCTCGGGCGCAGCCTGGCGGGCCTGGGCGATCTTGACCGCCAGCGCGGCGACCGTCGGCGTTTCGAGCAAATCCCGCAGCGACAGCTCGGCCTTGAGCGTTTCGCGGATGCGCGACACCACCTGCGTGGCCAGCAGCGAGTGGCCGCCGAGATCGAAGAAGCTATCGTGAACGCCGACACGCTCCTTGTGCAGCACCTCGGCCCAGATGCCCGCCAGCACATCTTCGAGCGGCGAGTACGGCGCGACAAAGGCCGTTTCCA
>JAFAYS010000483.1 GCA_019240175.1 Chloroflexota bacterium
ATAACGTGGGCGACTGCGCGGGCATGGCCGCCGACGTCTTCGAGTCGTTCGAAGTGACGATTGTGGCGGCGATGATCCTCGGCATCGTGCTGGGCTCGATCGAAGTGCTCCAAGGCGGCGCGTTCAATCCGTTCTACCTGATCTTCCCGCTGCTGGCGCGTGGCGTCGGCGTGGTCGCATCGGTGATCGGCACCTACGTCGTCAAGACCACCGACACCGAGCGCAACGCAATGGGCGCGATGAACCGCGGCTTCTACCTGTCGGCGGCGATCGCGGTCCTCGGCACGCTGCTGATCACCTTCATCTACCCGAACCGCGCGACCGGCGCGATGGACTTCCGTCCGTTTCTGGCAATTACTGCCGGTGTCGCGCTGGCGATTGCGCTGGACCGCCTGACCGAGTACTTCACCTCGACGCACTTCCGGCCAGTCCAGGAAACGTCGAAGGCCTCGCAGACCGGCTCGGCAACTAACATTCTGTCCGGCCTGGCGCTCGGCAACGAGTCGAGCACCTACGCCGCGCTGGTGATCGCGGTGGCGATCTTCGCCTCGGTGCTGATCTTCGGCGGCACTGAGGGCACGGAGCAGCTGACGGCGATCCTGTACGGCGTGTCGCTGACCGGCATCGGCATGTTGACGCTGACCGGCAACACGATCTCGATGGACGCCTTCGGCCCAATCTCGGATAACGCCAACGGCATCGGCGAAATGTCGGGCCTGGAAAAGTCGGCGCGCGACGTGATGGACGATCTCGACGCGACCGGCAACACGACCAAGGCTGTGACCAAGGGCGTGGCGATCGGCTCGGCGGTGATCGCGGCGGTGGCGCTCTACGGCTCGTTCTTTGAGGACGTGCGCATCGCGCAGGACCGCCTGATCGAGCAGGGCGTGCAGGGCTTGTCGCGGCTGGAAGGCATCAATATCGCCTCGCCGCAGGTCTTTATCGGCCTGCTGATCGGCGGCGCGCTGCCCTTCCTGTTCTCGGCGCTGACCATTCGCGCGGTGTCGCGCGCGGCCTCGCTGATCGTCAACGAGGTCCGACGCCAGCTGCGTATCCCCGGCATCATGGAGCGCACGGTGCAGCCAGACTATGCCCGTGCGGTGGCAATCTCGACCACCGCAGCGCAGCGTGAGCTGGTCTCGCTCGGCGTGATCGCGGTGCTTTCGCCGATCGTCGTCGGCTTCTTGCTCGGCATCGAGGCGCTGGGCGCGTTCCTGGCCGGCACGATCGTCTGCGGTCAGCTGCTGGCGGTGTTCATGTCGAACGCCGGCGGCGCGTGGGACAACGCCAAGAAGTACATCGAAGAGGGCAACTACGGCGGCAAGCACACCGAGGCGCACAAGGCCGCGGTGGTGGGCGATACCGTGGGCGATCCGCTCAAGGATACCTCCGGCCCAGCGCTCAACCCGCTGCTCAAGGTGATCAACCTGGTCGGCCTGCTGGTCGCGCCGATCGTGGTCGTCGTCAACCGCAGCGGCGGCCCGAGCCCGATCGTCGTGATCGTCATGCTGGTGCTGATCGCGGCGATCGCCTTCGCGGTGATGCGCTCCAAGGGCGCAGCCGACGAGATGACCGAAGGCCCGAACGTAGCGCCGGTCGGCGAGCAGGCATAACAATCTGACTCAGACTTGAGGCGCGGCGCGGCTCCCGTTATGATAAACGGGAGCCGCGCTGTTTTTAAGCTGCGGATGAGATCGTAAGGAATTGATGCATGCATACGGGATGGATCGCCGCCGGCTGTGTGGGCGTCGCGGCGCTGGGCACGCTGCTCTACCGCAGCTACAAGCGCGAAACACTGGCGACGGAGGGGCAGCAGCAACATAGGGCTACCACTCCTCGTCTAGTAGAAAAGCTTGCGCAACTGCGTGGTACAATGCCGCCGGTTCGTAAGACCGATTCTCTCAAGCATAAAGGAAGGCTCATGAATCGACCGACGACGGTTGCCGATGCCGATGCGGCGGTTGCGCATCCTCCTCGCGTTTCGCGCTGGTTCTCCTCAATTCCACTGGTGATTTTGCTGGCCCTGGTTGTTCTGGCGCTGCTGCTGCGCGGCGATTACCGGATCGCGACCACGCTGGGCATTGTGCAAGGTCTGGGCGAGTTCCTGCCGATCTCGTCGTCGGCGCACCTGATTATTACGCCCTGGCTGTTTGGCTGGAACGATCCCAACTCTTTTTTCAACTCGCAGGCCTATGATGTGGCGCTGCACGCCGGCACGCTGCTGGCGCTGCTGGGCTTTTTTGGCCGCGACTGGATTCGGCTGGTGTTCAGCGCCCACAAGCCGCAAACGACTGACGGACGGCTCTTCTGGCTGCTGGTGCTGGCCTCGCTGCCCGGCGCGGCGATCGGCTATGTGCTCGACAAGTACGCGGCAGATTTTTTCCGCGACAAAGAGCTGATCATTGCGGCGGCGCTCGGCATCATGGGCGTGATCCTGTACTACGTGGATCTCAAAGCTCCGCAGCGCGACGAGCTTGAGCATATCAGCTGGCCCAAGGCGCTCTCGGTCGGCATGGCGCAGGCGCTGGCATTTATTCCCGGCGTGTCGCGCTCCGGCTCGACCATGACCATGAGCCGTGCGCTCGGGCTCAAGCGCGAAACGGCGGCGCGCTTCTCGTTTCTGATGTCGATGCCGATCACCTTTGGCGCGGTGCTGCTCAAGCTCAAAGACATCGAGGGCGCGGCGCTGCGGCTGCCGGCGTTCTGGCTGGGCATCGGCGTGTCGTTCGTGGTGGGCGTGCTGGCGATTGGCTTTTTGCTGCAGTACCTGCGCCGCAACAGCTTTTTGCCCTTTGCGATCTACCGCATCGGCCTGGCCGCGCTGATCGTCGTCGTGTATTTCCTGCGTAGCTAGCCGCTCACGATGAAAACATTCTTGCAGCAAAGAGGTCCGATGGCTCAGTTTGGACTTGGCCTGCTTGCCGGTGGGCTGCTCACGATCATCTTGCTGTCGGTGCTGCTGCGCCTGTTGGGCCGCGCGCCTGAGCCAATCACGCCTACACGCTCCAGCGACCTGCCGGATCTCACGCTTGCTCTGACGCGCGAGTTGCTTCAGCGCCTGATCGACGATAGCCTGCGCGACGTGTCGCTGCCGCTGATCTCGCTGCGTGATCCAAACGTTCAGCTAGAGCCCGGCGCGATTTTGGTCGTGCGTATGCGCGGCGATACGGTGCTGCTGGGCGGGCAGATGATTGTGCTGCGGATGCGCGTGGTGCCGGCTGAGACCGGCGTACAAGTCACGACCGAGGCGGCGGATGTCGGCGGGATGCTCGATCTGGCGGGACCGCTAACCGAACGCCTGGATCAGCAGATCAACGCCGATCTGGCGCAGCGCCTGGCCTTTGCCGAGCAATTCGAGGTACTCAGCGTCGACGGCACAACCGACGAAGTGATGATTACCGCGCGCATGAAAGAATAAAACGCCGCCCGTCGATCATAACCAAAGGGACACGCGACATCTTGCGCGTGTCCCTTCGATTTTAACGCGTATGTTTCGTCGCTTTTATGCGTTTGCGCGTGCCTGCTTCGGCACTGGTCGCAGCGCGATCAGCAGCACCTGGAACAGATTGAAGTTCTCCTCGGCGGGCGTCACACCGTTGGACGTGCCGAAGTAGTAGGTCGCAAGCTGCGGATTGGCCGCCAGATGCCGCAAGAAGCGCCGCGATAGCCAGGTTTGTTTGGCGAACTGGCTCTGCACAAAAGCAAACTCGTACGCGCCCTTGCTGTCGGCGTCGCGACGGCGCTGGAACTCCTGCATAGTTGGCTCCCAGGCCGCGCCGTCGCGAATCTTGGTCAGTGCCTCCGCCAGCAGCTCAGAGGTGTGCAAGCCCTGGTAGATGCCCTGGCCTGTCACCGGATCGAGGCGCATCGCTGCGTCGCCGGTGAGCGCCCAGCCGGGACCGTACGCCTGGCGGCGGAACATGCGGAACGGAGCTAGGCCACTGATCGGCGTGGCGCGCTCGGCGTTTTTGAAGCGCGCGGCAGCTTCCGGCACGCGCTGAAGCATCTTCTGCATCGCCGCCTCGGGATCTTTGCGCGCCTCCTCGAAGGGCGGATCGATCCCACCGATCGAAAGCACGGTCAGGTCTTGATCCGCGTCAAAGACTAGCAACGCCATGCCCGGAATATTGCGGTAGATCATCGCGCTGGGCTCTTCTACCGGCGTTACGTTGCGATAGTAGGCGTAGTAAAGATAGCCGTGCGGCGGCTTGACGTCGTACTCGCTCGCGTTGACCAGCTTGGCAACCGGGCTGGTGCGACCATCCGCGCCGACCACGGCCCAGCGGGCGCGCAGTTCCTCGATCTCAGCGCCATGCTCGCGGCCACGCACGCCGACAACACGGTCATTTTCCCAGATCAGATCGGTCACCGCGAAGCCTTCACGCAGCGTCACGCCGGGTATCTTCTCGACATGCCGCGCGATCGCCTCGTCCAGGCGCACGCGCTGGATCGAGTAGGCATAGTTGCGCCCGCGATACGGCGGCAGGTGCGTCGCAACCCGCGCAAAGCCGTACTCGGTGCCGTATAAGCGCAGCTTGGGCGCATCCAGCCGATCCACGACTTCTTCCGCGCCAAACTTGCTAAGAATCTCTAGCGTGTTACCAAACAGCAGCGGGCACGAGACCGTTGGGCTGGGAAACGTCGATTTTTCCAGCAGCAGCACCTCGAAACCTTGCTGCGCCAGCAGCGCGGCGGTGGCAGCGCCCGCAACCCGCGCGCCGACGACGATCACATCATATGTGGCTGTATTGCTCATGAACACCTCCGAAAAGGCGGATCTCACATCACTATCGTAACATGATTATGCAGCCACTATACGACTTTTGTGAATAAATTCTCAATAAGTCTTTGGTCGGATTGTGCAGCCGATCCTGAACCGAGGCGGATTTAAGGCGCAAAAAAATCCGGCAGCCAGATCAGCTACCGGACCTACGAAAAAACTGGATTAGTGCGCCGCCACGACGCAGTTCTTGCCCTGCGCTTTGGCGCGCTCCTGGGCATACTCGCCGGCCTGCAGCAGCGCGTCGATCGTAGCGCCGTGCTGCGGATACGAAGCCACGCCGATCGAGATCGTGATCGGAAACGGCCACCCGAGCGACTCATCCTGCACCGCGCCGCGCAAACGCTCGCCCAGCATCAATCCGTGCTCCAACGAGGTGTGCGGCAGCAGCACCAAAAACTCATCGCCTACGCGCCAGCGCGCAATAAAATCACTGGGCCGCAGCCGCTCACGCAACACACGACACAAATGCTGCAACATGCTATCGCCGGTGGCGTAGCC
>JAFAYS010000808.1 GCA_019240175.1 Chloroflexota bacterium
GCCCAGGTTGCCGAGGCTGCGGGCCGTATCGAGGTGGTCAGAGCCGAGTACCCGCTGCTGGATCGCCAAAGCCTGCTCCAGGTAGCCCTGCGCTGCGGCATACTGCCCCTGGGACCAATGCACTCCGCCTAGATTGTTGAGGGTACCGGCAGTATCGAGGTGGTCCGGGCCGAACACCCGCTCCACAATAGCCAATGTTTGTTCCAGATAGCTTTGGGCTACGGCGTACTGACCCTGGGCCATGAACAAAATGCCGAGATGGCTGAGGCTATGCGTGGTGTGGAGGTGCTCGGCCCCAAGCACCCGTTGCTGGATCGCTAATGCCTGTTCCAGGTAGTGCTGCGCTTCACCGTAGACACCGAGTTGAAAGAGATGATGACCCAACGCATAACATAGCTCGGCGGCACGTGCATCCGCGCGGGCTAGTGCTTTCTCGGTGAGGAAGCGGAGATGCGTTTGGATCGCCAGCAAGCGACGTGGGTCCCGCCCGTTGTTTATGTCGTGGGCGACCCGGATCATAGTTTCTTCCACGGTGGCCTGTGCTGCGGTATGGTCCAACACTGCCTGTGCAAAGGCCGCCACCAGCCGATGCAGACGCAGACTCCCACGAGCATCGGTTTCTAGCAATCCCAGATCGATCAAGCGTATCAAGGCGTCTTCGGCGACGAGAGCACCTTCCACATCCTCATCCACAAGACGCAACGTGCGGAGCAGTAGCCAGCGCGGTAGTGGATCACCTGGCGCGAAGGACGCCGCATGCACCAGGAGCGTACGCGCCAGCACATCTTTTGGGTCAGCAGGATCAAGCTGCTCGTAGCTCTGCTCAAAGGTGCGTGCTACATGCTGTACATGCTTGGTCGGCGAGATGCCGGCTGCTTGAAGTGAGCGATCGTCAAGGATCGTCGGAACGCACACACGCATAAGATACTGGGCGGGTGTCAGCACATGGCGGTATTTGGCCAGGAAGCTGCCGGCGAGATGCAACGCCAGCGGCAGATGGCCCAATACCTCGGCAATCGCGATGAGGTCTGCATCATCGGCGCGGAAGTCGGGGTGGAAACTGCGCAGGAGGGTAAGACTGTCGGTGCGGTGCAGTACGTGCAGTGGAAACATGTGCACTCCGAGCGCCGTGCTCCAATGATGGCGGCGACTGGTAATGAGCACAGAACAGCCGCCGTATGTGGGCCACCACTTCTGGAACAGCGCCTCATCCTCGCAGTTGTCGAACACGAGCAGTCGAGGCTGCGGACCGGCCCAAGCCGCTAGCACAAGCTTAACTTGCTCGTTGAGCGGCAGCGCGTCGAATGTGTCGCCGAGGTGCATCGCATCTGCGCCGCCACAAGCTGCCACTTCCGCGGCGACGGCGGCAGGATCGGCGAAGTTGAGCCAGAAGACGCCGCCGGCAAAATATTGCCCGTAGCGGTGAACGAACTCGCAGGCCAGCTGCGTCTTGCCAATCCCACCAAGACCCGTAGCGGCTGCAATCTCCGGTTGTCCGATCGCTGCTGTTCTGCTGGCTGTAAAGGTGCGCGCTAACTGGCGGAGGTCGGCATCTCGGCCTACGAACAGCGGGTTGCGGCGAAGCGGCATTCGCGATCCAGGTGGCAACGGCGCAGGCGCAGGAACGGTGTCATGGGGTAACGCTAATCTTGGCGATGATCGTCCAGGAGGAGTTGAGAAGGGAAGCTCCAGACCTGTACGTATATTTGGCAGCCGAGCCACGCTGCGTTCACCAGCTGCCACTTGAAGAAAGATTGCACCTTGATCTGGAGGGATTTTCAAACATAGAGCAAGGCGCTCTGCCATCGTCCGAGATGTACCCACCCTATTCGCCTCAATTTTGCGGATAGTCACTTCGGCACAGCCCACACGTTGCGCTAGGGCGGCTTGAGTCAGATCGAGAACTTTGCGCCGATGGCGGACCCATGATCCGAACGAATCCACGCGCTCATAGCTATCTGCCATGGCAAGTTCTCCCAAGAAATCGAAACATCCACTCGCTCAATGCTATCCATCGAGAAGGCCACGGCTCATCTCCTATAGCCTCAGCGTCCAAAAGCATCACTGAGCAGCCTTCATCCAATGTTGTAGACATGTGATTAAGCGGCGTAGATGTATGGTGCTTGTATCTAAGATGTGCATATCTGCGCCACCGAGTATAGAACAGTTTGATCTTAGCTTCAAACTTGATCATCGTGTGAAGATGCAGCACACCGCAGCGTAGAGGATCGATTTTGTACTGAATACATCAGCGATCGAGCAGGGTTTTTTGAGATTCAGAACGTGGAAAGCCAATTTTTTTGCTTGTTGAAAGCATAATGGTGTCAAAACGGAAAAGTTATGGCTGCACTTACAACGGATTTTTCATGCTGTAGCTGCCGTGTCACAGCCTTGTTATAATCCGCCGCATGATTCAACTGGAAGATCTCCTCGCGTCGACTGGCGGCGAACTGGCCGGAGCACCGATCGCGCGCCAATTCGCCGATTTTTGCTACGACTCGCGGCTGGCAGCGCCGGGCCAGCTTTTTCTTGCCATCAAAACCGAGCGCCGCGACGGCCACACGTTTATCACCGATGCCATTCGTGGCGGCTGCACCGGCGTGCTGTGCGAGCAACCACCTGCCGGCCTGGCGGGCGCGACCGTGATCGTCGTGGCGGATGTGCGGCTGGCGCTGCAGCAGTGGGCCAGTGCGCTGCTCAAGCGCTACCAGCCGACCGTGGTCGCGGTGACGGGCAGCGTGGGCAAGAGCAGCACCAAGCGGGCGATCGCGATGCTGCTGGCGGGACTCGGCCCGACGTTCTCCTCGCGCCGATCCTTCAACTCGCTGTTTGGCCTGCCGATCGCGTTGGGCCGCCTGGAGCCGCAGCATCAGTTTGCGGTGCTGGAGATGGGCCTGGATCGTTTCGGCGAGATGCAGCGGCTGACCGCGCTGTTTCCGCCGCAGATCGCGGTGGTGACCAACGTCGCGCCAACGCATCTGCGCTAC
>JAFAYS010000824.1 GCA_019240175.1 Chloroflexota bacterium
GATCTGCTGTTTCGCAAAACGCTGCTCACCACCACGATCTACGCGGTCGGCTCGATCGCGCTGGGGCTGGGCGGCGCGCTGGCCGTGGCGCTGCTGCTCAACCGTCGGCTGCCGGGTATCACCGCCTTCAAAATCCTCTACTTCCTACCCACGATCGCCTCTGAGGCCGTGATGGCGGTGGTTTTTCTGTGGATGTATCAGGACGAAGGCACGCTCAATGGCCTGCTGGTCACGCTGGGCCTGCCCGCGATCGGCTGGCTGCGCTCGGGCGGCATGGCGCTCTTCTCGATCGTGCTTTACGGCGCGTGGCGCGGCCTGAGCTACAACACGCCGATCTTTCTGGCCGCGCTCAAAAACGTCTCGCCCGCGCTGTACGAGGCCGCGCAGATCGACGGCGCGGGCAGCTTGGCGCGCTTCCGCTTCATCACGATTCCCGCGATCATGCCGATTGTGATCTACACCGTGATTATGTCGACGATCGCCTCGTTTCAGGTTGTGGCGGTGGTTGATCTGATGACTGATGGCGGGCCGCAGAATGCCACCGAAGTCACAGTGCGCTACATCGCGTTCGCGGCCTCGGAGTCGCTCAAGATCGGCTATGCGTCGGCGATGTCGGTAGCAGTGCTGGGGCTGCTGCTCGTGATCACATATTTCCAGCTGCGTCTTTCGCCGGAGGATTGAATGGCTGCTCGCTCCCAACGATCGCTCGGCTGGCTCAAGCACACCGCGATCTACACGGCGCTGCTGATCGTGCTGCTGATCACGCTCGGCCCGTTCGTAATGATGATCTCGACCTCGCTGAAAGCGCCCTGGGAAACTTTTGTGTATCCGCCGACGCTGCTGCCGCAGCAGGTAACGCCGCAGAACTACAGCCAGGCCTGGAGCCAGAGCGCCGTGCCGCGCGGCGTGTTTAATAGCTTCGTGGTCTCGGTCATCTCGGTCTTCACCAATCTGCTGTTTGGCTCGCTGGCCGCCTTTGCCTTCGCGCGGATGGACTTTCCCGGGCGGCGCTTCTTCTTCTGGGTTGTGCTCGCGACCATGATGATGCCCGCCGCCGTGCTGGTCGTGCCGCTGATGTTTATCATCAAAAACATGCCTCTGGGCGGCGAGCAGGGCTGGTTCAACACCTATCAGGGCTTGATCGTGCCGGGCGCGGTGACGGCCTTCAGCGTCTTTTTTATGCGCCAGTATTTTTTGAGCATTCCACGTGATCTCGACGAGGCCGCAACGATTGATGGTGCGTCGCCGTGGCAGGTCTTCTGGCAGGTGGCGCTGCCGCTCTCACGACCCGGCCTGGCGATCGTGGCGATCTTCACCTTTTTGAGCCGCTGGAACGAGTATCTATGGCCGCTGATTGTCGCGCGCCAACCGTCGATGTACACCGCGCAGATCGCGCTGCGCTCGTTCGTGCTGACCTATACCGTCGAGTGGCAGAAGTTCATGGCGGCGGGCGTAATGATCGCGCTGCCCGTGCTGCTGCTGTACCTGATCTTGCAGCCCTACTTCGAGCAAAGTCTCGGCGCGCTGGGCCGTGGTGTGAAGGGCTAACACGCAAAGCGTCGAGAACATTGATCTCGGGATCTACTGTCTGCCGAAGCAGTCCGCTTCTCAGGCACACCATCTCCTAATATTGAAGGGTGACCCTGGTGCGTTATCGCATAGCATGACAGCTGAGCAGAACAAAACTGCTCAACTGCCATGCTAGATCGTCTACTAATTGCTCGACTAGTTTTTTAGGATTGTTCCGTAGCCATCCAATAGATCTGGTATGGCCCGCTTGAGCTTGAGGCGTTCTTGCTTGTAATGGTAAAGCTATAGGGTGTCACCGATTGAATGGTGTCGATATGGTCGCTCTGCCTATTGTAGGACGGGGAGATTACTACAGTCGGAGGCCTGCTGTACGGTTTAGGGAACTTAATAGTGAGGGGGCCTGGTTGTGGTTTCTCTTGAACTCCAGCTTGAAGACCAACTGCAGCTTGAAGACCGGCTTCTGTTTGAAGGGTTGCCTCGGTGTCCATACGATTCCTCCATTAGCGGTATGTATCAGTAACTTCCTCACAAACACTTGAACCATTGATTTTATGTGGTTCATGTGTCCTGGTCATGGGAAAAGTGTATAAGAAGGCTGCTTACTGTACATCATGGAAATCCAGTATCTTTTCAGGCCTGAAACGGGTAGAGGGGTATGCCAGGAAATATGCAAATGAGATACAAATGAAGCTGTGAGAGTAGTGCAAGGAGCGGTTTATCACGTTAGTTCAGAGAACTGCTATTGTGGCAAGTCTCGCGCAAGTACGGGAGACGGATGATTGGCGGGTGTCGAGTTCGGATGCAATGTTTGCGGTCAATATAGCAATGGAGGTTGATGAAGCTGCATTACCAGATGATATAGCAGGAGGTTGTAAACTCCTGATCACATACATCTTTGAGAATCCTCGTAACTCTATACCTAAGCCGGAGTGACTATCGGAATTCTTTAGCACCTCATATTTACACCTACCCACGGAGAAAGCGACGCGCCCGCCTCGGCAGATGCCCGGCACCGGCATCATATCGCGGCGAAACGGCGGGCGCGCACCGACCGGCGGAGGGGTAGCAAGATACGGGGCTCTTAAAACGCTCAGATTCCTGCTTAAGAGATCCTGTTCGTTTAAAGACCTTTCAATAACTTCCTTATGCCAAAATATGTTCAACCAGTATAATCAACTGTTAGGAATTAATTCCATCAGATAGATTTTCCATTTCCTTAGCTAATCAAGACATGTTCCTCAATCTCCACCTTGACACTCAGCAGTGCAACCCCGCCCCCGCTCCACGACTTCAATCCGCTGCAAGCGCTTCCAGCCAACGCCGTTGCGCGTCGGGTGCACGCCGCCCATGTGCCCGATCATGTAGCCTAGGGGGAGTACTCATTGTACAATAGCCTGTACAAAAGTCTTGTATGGGCTGTTGTACAGGTTATTGTGGGGGTATAGGACAGGCTATCGCACAGGCAGCCGTTCCCTGGTTTTATGCTCATGAATACATTTACGCTTCAGATCGACGGTCACGTTTCGCTGGAAGATAAGCGAAATAATGATTATCGGTACGTGCCGTTTACGCTGCCACTTCCCGCCGCGAGGCTACAGGTTAGCTATCGTTACGCCGCAGCATCGCCCGCCGAAGCGCACGAGCCGACGGTGATCGATCTGGGTCTCTTCGATCCGCGCGGCTCCGAATTTCCCGGCGGCATCGGCTTTCGCGGTTGGAGCGGCGGCGCGCGCAGCAAGTTCATGATCACAGCCGAAGAGGCGACGCCCGGCTATTTGCCTGGACCACTGCCTGCCGGAACCTATCAGGTACTTCTCGGGCTGTACCAAATTCCACCCGGCGGCGCGGATTACCAGATCACGATCGCGGCCACGCTGACCCAAGAGCCGCTGCCGATTATCGCTGCGATGGATGCGCCGGCAGCTGTCGTTGAGCAGGCGATCGATACTGGCGAGCGCTTCTGGCTACGCGGCGATTGGCAAAGCCACACGCATCACAGCGACGCTCACGTCACGCCCGAGCAACTGACTGCCAAAGCGCGGGCGCTCGGCTTGGACTTCCTGGCGATCACCGATTACAACACGATCAG
>JAFAYS010000997.1 GCA_019240175.1 Chloroflexota bacterium
CAGAACAGACGCCGCTCATTAGCGCTCCAACCAGTCAGGGGGTTGGGCGGCGGGATCGTCCCAAACCCGAGGAAGTGGTTGAGGTGGGCGCAAATAGCGGGGCGGGAGTGATCCGCGCAGCCAGTATTCCATCGTCTACGGCGAGGCGCTGACGCCGAAGGTGGCGACGGTGCAAGTCACCTTTGCTGGTGGCGTCACCGAGCAGGCTCGTCTTATTGATGGCGTCTTCGCCGCGATCGTGTCTGGTACAGCTATGGCCTGTGAAGCACGGGTGTTCGCGGCAGATGGAACGATGTTGCGCCAGGTAGATTTGCAGCCTGTGCAACCATGTGAATCTTAAGTCGTCTCGGAAATATCGTGTCGATGCCCCGCTGGCAGGGAACAATATTGCGCTTCTTTGATTCGATTTATGTCTATCTCACCAGCAGCGAAACCGTCATCAAGGTGCCATTCGACGACTATGTGCTTAGCATTCTCGAAGGCGAGATTTTCCCCCAGACCGGATATCAGTAAGCTCCTACTACGTTGCTCAATTTTATCGAATAATTGAGCAATCTATTGAATTAAACGATAAGGCAAGAATTCCTTTTTGGATGTGTAGTGCGGCTGACCAAGAATCCGCGGTTGCCACTGAGAATTATGGTGCAGCAATTCCTTTTTGGATGTGTAGCTATCCAGAGCCCGAGTGTATTGTGCCCCGATCAAAGAATAGAATTCTTGGATTTATAGCTACAGTGTTTGAGTTATCCCGTCTCATCCCGAGAGAAAACAGGATGATTCCACGTCTGGAGTATAACCACTAGCCGACAACAGGGAGCCAATCAATTGTAGTGGTATTTTGCAGTGACGCTCAAGTGGTGATGCCCTAGCGCTACTGCAGAGGAAAAGAGTCGAGTGTAGGAGAAATCCGCGCTACTGCACTCGAAAATAGTAGTCGGTGCAGTGCAAAGTTACTTCCAATGCAAAGGAAAGTTACGGGTCATGGTGTCAAATCCGCGTAACCAATGGTATCCACGCACGCATATTCTAGGTACAATAGCGACAAGCACTCCCGCTCAGGTTATACGCAGTGTTCACCACCCTTGCAACCGATTGTCAGGTACTCTATGACCAAGAATGAGCAGGTCCACGCCGAAGTGGAAGTTTTGCGGCGTCGGATCACCGAACTTGAAGCACAGGTGGCCACGTCCGCTTCCACCGAGCTCCAGCTGCCGGGTCTGGCCGATCCCTTTGCCACGCTGTTTCGCGCCAGCCCGGTGGCGGTTGTGATTACCGCGATCGAGGATGGGCGCTACCTCGACGTCAACGATCAGTTTGCGCGCATCACCGGCTATACTCGCGAAGAAGTGATCGGCGCGACGTCCAGCGAGCTCCAAATCTGGGCCAATCCCGACGATCGGCTGCGGATCGGCGAGCTGTTCAAAGAGCAGGTGGTGATTCGGGATGTCGAGCTAGATTTTCGCACGAAAGCCCGCGAGGTCCGCACGGTAATCGCCTCGCTGGCGCTGATCGATTTCGAGGACACGCCGTGTGTGCTCACAATGTGCCACGACATCACGGAGCGCCAGCAGGCGGCGCAGGAGCGCGAGCGGCTGCTGGCAGAAGCGCAGGCTGCGGTACGTCTGCGCGATGAGTTTTTGTCGGTGGCCTCGCACGAGCTGAAAACGCCGCTCACCGCGCTGCGGCTGCATATCGAGACCATGCAGCGGATCGGGCGCAAAGCCGACACCAGCGAGCCGACGCTCCAGCGGATCATGAGCAAGCTAGATATTTCGCTGCAGCAGATCAACCGGCTGACGGAGCTGGTGAATGGCCTACTGGATGTGACCCGCATTCGCGAAGGCCGGCTGGGTCTCGATCTCGAACCGCTGGATCTCGGCCAAGTCGTCCAGGCGATTGCGGAGCAGTTCGAGGAACAGTTCGAGCAGGCGGACTCCACGGTGCAGCTTGAGCTTGCTGCTGACTGCACGATCTGCGCGGATCGCTCGCGGCTTGAGCAAATCATCACCAACCTGCTGTCGAACGCGGTCAAGTATGGCCGAGGCGGGCCGATCAATGTCTTCGTCTTTGGCGACGCAACCGTGGTTCGGCTGAGCGTCCAGGATCACGGCATCGGCATTGCGGCGGCGGACCAGCAGCGCATTTTTGAGCGCTTCGAGCGCGCCGTTTCGACGCAGCACTACGGCGGCATGGGGCTAGGCCTCTTCGTGGTCCACCAGCTGGTCACCCTGCTCGGCGGCACGATCGCCGTCGAGAGCACGCCAGGCGACGGCTCAACCTTCACCGTCACCTTTCCCCGGTATGTCCAGTCTCAATAGATCAGCCTTCCCCGTCGATTATTGGCGCTGCAAGGTATACGTGTAGCCGCCGGTGGTTCCGTCGGGATTCGGCCACTGCCACTGGCCGGTAATCGTGTTGCCGTCGGCGCTGAAGGTGCCGGTGCTGTAATTATCGGCACCTTTTTCGCCAAACCAGTAGTACATCGTATCGCCTTCAAAGCCATAGGTGTACATGAAGCGCGATCCATCTGTGCCCATCAAACGCGAGCGCAGGGTGGCGGTATCCTCGTCGTAGCCGGTGTACTCAATGCCCGTGTAGCGCTCGCCAAAATTAATCAGATCAAAGTGCTGGATCAGAAAAAAGCCGCCCTCCATCCATTCGTAACGAATGGTGCCCTCGACATCCGGGCCGCTGATGCGCCACTCGCCGATCAAGCGATCAAACTGTTTGAGAGCGGGATGCGGCGTTTTGGGCAAGCTACCAGCCTGATCGTTATTGTGCTCGGCCATCGTCAACCTCCTGCTTAAGATCCCAAGCTAACGGCCATTCAGGCGTACACATGACGCGCGCACGATGACACGCTACGCGTTAGCAGTAAACAAGAAATATGCCGCCAACAGCACACGCCATACGATCCGACGGCCTGAGCGCTTAGAGCTCGCGCCGCAGGACGCGTTCGTTGCCATGGAACTCGCCGGTTTCCACAAAGCCGCGCTGCTCGTAGAAGGGGCACGGGCTGCCTTCGCCTGGGCCACAGCTGAGCAGTAGCTCCGGCGCGCCGCGTGAGCGCAAGCCGCCGATCACCAGATCGAGTGCGCGTGCGCCGTAGCCGCGGCCCTGATAGCGCGCGTCGATCATCAGCCGCGAAAGAAACCATTCCCCTTCAGCGGGATTTTCGGCGACCATCACAAAGCCTACGGGGATCTCGTCGGCATAGATCGCGCGAAACCACAGGATGTCGCGGTGAAAGTAGGCCTGGGCGATCGAGACGACATTGGCGGCGACAAACTGTTCCTGCGCCGGGCTGACCTTCAGGTCGATGATCGATTGGAGCGTGTTGGACGTGATCTCACGCAGCGTGACGTCGGCGTCACGTCCAGGCACCGTTGTTTCAGATGACATGGGTTTTCCTCACAATCGTGCTATGCGATTTAATAAACGCACGCTATGCTAGCAATCCGCCGCCGGGCTGTCATCCGACGATCGTAGCGCAGCGCAACGCGACGATGGTAGCTACTTTTGAAGTGCAGCGCATGATCTTCACTTCGCACCGGAACAAAGCGCAGCGCTAGGTCGATCGTCCGTTGATCGCGGGATCGGCCTGTTCGTATAATGAGCGCTACGCCCTGCGCCGAGCAGAGCCAAGGAGGATAACCAATGGCTGACTCGCAGGCCGCCGTGATCGAGACCGAGCGGCTGCTCCTGAGACGTCTCACGCCCGATGATCTTGACGCGCTGTTTGCGCTCTACCGCGATCCTGAGGTGCGGCGCTATTTCCCCGACGGCACGCTCACCTACGAAGAAACCAAAGCAGAGCTAGAGTGGATCATCGACGTGTATTACGGCAAGTACGGCTGGGGCCTGTGGGCAACCATTCACAAGCCGACCGGCGCGTTTATCGGGCGCTGCGGCCTGCTGCCCTGGACGATCGACGGGCAAACTGAGGTCGAGGTGGCCTATCTGATCGCCAAAGAGTACTGGGGCCAGGGGCTGGGCAGCGAGGCCGCACAAGCGATCGTGCGCTACGGCTTTGAGCAGGTCGGCCTATCGCGGCTGATCTGTTTGATCGAGGAGGAGAACCAGGCCTCGCAGCACGTCGCCGCCAAGATCGGCATGGCGTTCGAGCGCGAGATCGAGGACAAGTACGGTCGAGCGATGATGTATTCCATTACCAGGCCCGACGGCGCATAACACCCATTCTCAACGCGCTACGCATAACAAACAGATGCCGTCCAAGGAGGAGACGATGCGTGTTCATCAGATCCGACGGATGCTCTTTCTCGGCTTTCTGGTTCAAGAAGGCGTGATCTTCCTGCGCGCCACGCGGGAGGAGCGCCAGCAAGCGCCGATTCCCCCGTATCCCGCGCTGCTGGGATTGTGCCTGTTCGCGCCGCTGGTAGTCACACTACGTTTGCCGCGCTGGCTGGAACGGCTGGCGCTCGGCCTGCAAGTGCTGGGCTGGTCGCTCGAAGTGGCCGCCATGTATCAGCTCAGCCGTCGGCGATCGTTCGGCATCCATCCCACCGCCGCCACGACGCCACTCCAGGATGGCCTGTATCGCTTCGAGCACCCGATCTACCTGGGCATCCTGATCAGTCTGCTGGGCTGGACGCTGCCGGTGCCACCCAGCCTGACGGCAGTGATCCTGACGTATAGCGCATTTCGGCGGGCCGTGCAACAGGAGCGCGCGCATCTTGCATCGCTCAAGATCCGCCACCGTGGTCTGGAAAGCCGCCTCTGGCCGGAGCGCGAGGCGTAAGATCTGGCTGTGCGAACAAACTTAGCAAACCATACACTACGGGGCGATCAATGACAACAAACAAGATCCGGTTCAGCAAAGAAAAAGAAACGATGCTCATGACCTTGAGCGGCAGAGCGATTCAGAGCCAGTGGAAGAATCCCATCTTGCGCGATCCCTGGGCGGAAGCAGCGATGCGGCATATCGATTACGACATCAGCAAGACGCTCAAGGGAGTGAGCGCCTGGAGCATCTGGCGAGATATCGGACCTACGATCATCGCCACGCGCGCCGCGACCTTTGATCGCCTCACGACCCGCTTTCTGGCTGATCACCCGGATGCGACGGTGCTCCACATAGGTTGCGGCATGGACAGCCGCGTCTTCCGGATCAATCCGCCGGCCAGTGTCCAGTGGTTCGACGTGGATTACCCGGACGTGATCGACCTGCGCCGCCAGTTGTTTCCCGAACGGGATGCCGCCTATCACCTGATCGGTGCGCAGCTGGATCATTTGCACTGGCTAGATGAGGTTCCACGCGATCGGCCCGCGCTGCTGGTCGCCGAAGGAGTGCTCCACTACGTGAGCGAAGCGGACGTGAAAGCGCTGCTTAATGCGGTGACTGCTCACACTCCGAGCGGTCAGATGATCTTCGATATCTGCAATTCGATGATTGTGAAACGAGCGGGGTCGAACGTCGGAGGCACGGGGGCCACCTACAAATGGGGCCTGGATGATCCACAGGACATCCGGCAGCTTGAGCCCAAGCTCGAACTGATCAAAGAATACAAGCCCAGCGAGCTGGTGGCGTTTGACCGGTTCCCGATGTGGCTGCGGGGGCTGTTCCGCGCGATGGAGCTCAGCCCCACGCTGCGGCGGATGGAACG
>JAFAYS010001055.1 GCA_019240175.1 Chloroflexota bacterium
CGGCAGATCAAGCGTGGGATCGTCAGCTAGTCGCTGCGCTAGCTCGGCGACGGCTGCCTGGGCCGCGCTGTTGTTCTGCTGCTGCACGCGCGCCTGAAGTTCGGCGAAGGTCAGCACCAGCGGCTGCCAGGCGGGCGGCTCGCCGGGCTGTCCCGCCAGCTGGTTGTAGCGCCGTGCCTGCTCGTGAAGATAGCCCAGCGCGCTGTCCAGCGCCTCACGCACCAGCCCTGAGATCTGCTCAAGCACCTCGCTCGCCGAGCGTCCGTGGGTGAGCACGTTGTAGTAGCACCAGGCGGCGGCGGGCGTTGTGACGTCGTACTGGGTTTTGAGATCGCTTTGCTTGAGGCTGACCGGCGGCGGCGAGACTGCGCCGTCGACGACATCGCTGAGCGCGGTGTTGCACTCGATGCGGCGGGTGATCTCGGCGGCCAGCAGGTTGGCGTTCACGCCGTCGAACGGCACGCCCGCGTGGGTGTCGCGGCCCACGACATAGATCGAGGGCAGCAGCTTGCCGACGGTGCCAAGATACACCACCTGGCCCACGCTGCCGTCGCCGCGATCGTTGGTGGCGTCCAGATTGATCGCGGCCTCGAACGCAAGCGTGCGCTCCTCAGCGATCGCCGGTAGACGCAGTGCGGCGGCGCGCATGCCATGCGAGGAGTCTTCTTCGTCGGGCGTAGTGATGAACAGCAGATTGCCGTGGCGCTGGCTCTGCTGCGCGAAGCGGCTCAGCACCGCAATGCCCGCCGCTAGGCCGCTCTTCATATCCAGCACGCCGCGTCCAGGCAGAAAATCGCCGCTTTGCAGATCGTGCAGCGCCAGATGATCTGATCCACTGCGGCAGTCGGCCTGTAGCTCGGCGATCAGTCGCGGCAGCAGCGCCTCGGGGTCGTAGGCCCACGGCGCGAGGTGGCCGTAGTTGTCGATGCTGACAACATCGTAGTGGCCGGACAGAATCACCGTCGCGGGCGTGCTGCCGGTGACCAGCGCGAACAGGTTGTAGCGCTCGTGCAGATCGTTGGTGGTGCGCTCAAGCCAGAGGTTTTCGGGATGAGCTTTGAAATACGGCAGCGCGGCCAGCAGTTCGTAGAGACGTTGGGGAAATTCGGTCTCGCCGGGCGTATTGGTGACGCTGGGCAGCCTGACGAGCTGCATCGTCCAGTCGCGCACGGTTTGATACCAGTAGCTCATGTGTAACGTCCTTGATACCAGAGCTGAAGATCGACAGCGGCGTCGATCCCGATCGTGGGTCTCTGGGGGGCGAAGATTGATCGGCTACCAGTGTACTACGTTTCGGCGCGATACGAGGGGACGGAACGTCCTGCGTCAGGCTGCGGCAATCGTCGGGCAGTGTTTAGCGACGTTAGCGCAGCGCCAGCAGTGCGGCTAGCAGCGGCGCGACGATCAGCAAGCTATCGATGCGATCCAGCAGGCCGCCAAAGCCCGGCAGCCAGCCGCCCGCGTCTTTCACGCCGGCCCAGCGCTTGAGCAGCGACTCCGCCAGATCGCCGAGGCAGCCGCCGCAGCCGATGATCGCGATCACCGCCAGCGCCAAGCGCCAACTGAGATCCGGCAGCATCGGCGCGATCAACAGCAGCGCCAGGGTCGCGCCGCCGAGGTTGCCGATCAGCCCGGACCAGGTTTTGTTGGGACTGATGCGCGGCGTGAGCGCCGGGCCGCCGAGCAGCGAGCCGAGCGTGAAGGCGCACACATCGCTGACTGCCGTGCCCAGCAGCGCCAGCGCCAGCCAGGCCGGCCCTGCCTGTGCCAGCAGCACAAGATGCGCCAGCGTCCAGCCGATCAAGAGCACGCCGAAGATCAGCTTCACCGCTAGCTCAAGCTCGGCCACACGTCCACGCACGATCGGCAGCACGAGCGCGATCAAAAGGATTGCGCTGATACTCCACTGTCCGGCGATCGGTAGCAGCAGCGGCATAAGCCCACAGCAGCCGATCAAGATCGTGCGGTAAAGCTGCTTGAGCTGCAGTAGCGGTGCGGCCTCACGGGCGGCCTGGATCGCCAGGGCTGATGCGAGGATCGCTGCGCCGCGCACGCCGTTGCCGACCGCCAGCGTATAGATCAAGGCCAGCGCCAGCCAGCTCAGATAGCGCTGCGTCAGTACGCTGTGCCGCAAACGCTGCCAGCTGCCGCCGGTCGTGATCAAGATGCCCAGCCCACCCGTGCCAAAGACTGTGATCAGCGCGATCGTGAGTGTAGTCGCCGGTTGCATAGCGCCTCCTTGCCCAACTGTACAAACTAGTGCAGCAGTCCAGGCTGCTGTGCGATCGATCGCAGCCGGTTGAGCGCAGTTATGCTCAGGCCGCCGATCAAGATCCAGCCAAACAGCGGCCCGGCGCTCGGCGCGAACGGCGCGATCAGGCAGTACGCGCCGAGCAGCAGCATGCGGTCGGCTTTGCCCAGCGGCCCCGAGTAGCAGCGCCAGCCGCCCGCCGCGATCCCGACGATGCCGAGATAGCTGACGAAGAGCAGCAGCGGCAGCAGCGCGATCTCGACCAGCGGCGGCAGCGCGCCGCTCAGGATCAGCCCGCCGAAACACAGCAGATCGGCCAGGCGGTCGCTGGTTTCGTTGAGGATCGTGCCCCAGGGCCGCGCGGTGCCGCTCAGACGCGCGACCAGGCCGTCGAGCGCGTTACAGGCGATCCGCGCAAAGAGCAGCACGGGCACCACCCAGATCCACGTGTTGGTTGCCAGGAGCGCGCCGGCCACGGCGGCGAAGCCCAGTCCGCAGGCGGTGATCCAGTCGGCGTGAATGTTGCGGCATTGGAGCGCGACCGCCAGCCGCCACAGCCGCGCTTGAAAGCGCGGCTTGATCTGATACAGCGTCATAAGGCACCTCGACGAGCAACTGAGACCGCGAAGAGGCCGTTGGGCTCGATGAATGAGCGGCCTCCGGCGAAGCCTGCGCGCTTGACCCACGTTTCTAGCTCGCCGAGCGGTCGGGTGAGCATAATCCAGGGATCGCCGTTGCGATTCGGCAGTACGTTGGCGATCAGATCCAGCTGCGGGTGGCGCACCTGCGTCGTAAAGACAAACACGCCGTTGGCCGGCAGCAGCTCATGCACGCCCGCCATCGAGCGCATAATCAGCCGGTCGTCGGTGAGCAGCTCGTAGATGCCCGAGGCAATCACGATGTCGGGTCGGGGCGAGATCTGCGCCAGATCGAGCGGATCGGTGGCGTCGCCGCGCTGAAAGGTGACGCTGCGCAGGCCAAGCTCATCGGCCAGGGCGCGGCCTTGTGCCTGTCCGGCAGGATCGAGGTCGCGGCAGAGCGCTGAAAGATCGCCGCGATCGACGGCTGCGATCAGCTCAAGCAGGTAGCGGCCCGGCCCGGCGGCAATATCGACAATATGCGTCGTGTCGCCGTTCGCCCGGCGCTCCTCGATCAGCTGGAGCAGCACGCGTTCCAGGAGCACACGCCGCGCTCGAATCGCCCGCCAGCCGATCTGGTTGAGATAAAGCCGGTCCACGATCGGCCCGATGATTGGCGCGCCCTGCGCTCGATTGCGATACACATAATCCAGCATAGGCCCCGAGTCGAAGCCGTGCCGAAAGCCTAGCGCGATGCCATGGCTGAGTCGCGCGCCAAGTCGCATCAAGCCGCGCATAGCTCGCCAGCGCAGCGCTGACGGATTGAGCCGTGGCTGGCTGACAGCCGTGATTTGAGTTGTCATAATCATCCTTTCTGAATCAATATGTCGGGTAGCCTAATCAACCGCTAAAGCCAACACGGCTGCCTCGATCCGGCTGGTTGCCTCGCCGGCAGCGAGTGACCGCTCGATCGCGATCGGCGCGCCGAAGCGCACGGTGAGCCTGCCGCTGTGGGGCAAGAGCTGACCTTTGGGCCAGACGAGATTGCTACCAAGGATCGCGGTCGGAATCACCGGGCAGCGCGAGGCCGCCGCCAGCAGGCCGATGCCGCGCCGGAAGCGTGCGCGTGGCGCGCGAGTTCCCGCCGGATAGATCAGGATCGAGCGGCCTTCCCGCAGCAGCGCTATGCTCCGCTTGATGCCCGCCGCACCTGAGCGCGGAAACGGAAAGCCGTTGAAGAGCGCGGCGGCTGCCCGGCGCAGCGCCGAGCAGTACCAGTAGTCGGCGGCGGCGGCGATGCGTACACGATCGCGCTGAGCACGCGGCAAGGCCGCCAGAATCATCAGCGAGTCGAGATGGCTGCCGTGATTAGCTGCAAAAATACATGGGCCGGCGAGCTGCTCAAGATCGAGCTGGGAGCGCACCGTAAGCGAGTAGCGGAACCGCAGCAGCGGCAACACGACGCCCTGCACAAGATCTGGAAGCTGGCTGCGCGTGGCTGTGAAAAGCATGGGTGTCCTCCTTTCCTCGTTGGTCTGCGCTACAAAGCAAAGCAGATTGCGTTTGGTTGACGCATCCTAGGCCGGGAGGCGCTGCCGAATCCAGGCTCCGCGCTGCCAAAGACTGTATGCTTGTGGCAAGATCTGGCTGTGGGGCCAGGCAATCGCGATCGGCGGAGTGCTGCTGGAAAACTTGACGGATGCTCTAAACGCATCGGTGGCTGACGGCTGGCACAAAAATGCCCGCAGCAAGCAGAAGTTGCTGCGGGCTTAAGCTGAAAGGTTGCTGGCTCAAGCGCGGCGGTTCTTGATCAGCCGCTCGCTCAGGGCGCGATTCAGCGCCAGATCGATCGCGGTCCAGGCCATCGCCAGCGAGCCATCGACGATCGCCTGGTCGGCGTCGGGCGTGATGCAGTGCGCGGTAAACTCAGGCTGATGATTGACGGCGGGCAGCGAGTTGATGCCGATCGACGGGTGGATCGATGGAATCGCCAGCGAAACGTTGCCCATGTCGGTCGATCCGGCGGCGCGCTCCGGGTCCGCGCCCTGACTGGCCAGACCCCGGCCCAGCGCGGCAGCGTTGCGCCCATAGATCGCCGCGATCTCCGGATCGTGCTTCATTTCGGCGTACGGCTTGTCGCCGCCGACAAACTCGACTCGTGCACCGGTTGCCAGCGCGCCGGCCTCGAAGCAGCGCTGCACTTTTGGCCGCAGCTCGTCCAGCTCGGCTAGCGTTTGCGCGCGCACGATATATTTGGCCGCAGTGTGCGCCGGAATCACATTCGGCGCGTCGCCGCCGCGCGTGATGATGCCGTGGATGCGATCGGTGCCGCGAATATGCTGGCGCAGCAGGCCAATCGCGGTCTGCGCGATCGTCAGGGCGTCGGCGGCGTTGATGCCAAGCTCCGGGAAGCCGGCGGCGTGCGCTTCTTTGCCGGTGTAGTAAACATCGAAGGTCGAGGCGGCGATGATTTTGGGCGTGACGGTGTCGTACGGGCTCGGGTGGACCATCATCGCGGCATGAACACCGGCGAACGCGCCGCGCTCCAACAGCAGGATCTTCCCGCCGGCATTGCCGCATTCCTCGCCCGGCGTGCCGATCACGCTGATTGTCAGCCCCACGTCGTCGGCGACTTTGGCAGCGGCGATACCCGCGCCAACCGCCATCGCGGCGATCAGGTTGTGACCGCAGGCATGGCCGATCTCGGGCAGGCAATCGTACTCGGCGCAGATCGCCAGATGCAGCGGCCCCGAGCCGGCGCGCGCGATAAACGCGGTCGGCAGGTCGCAGATGCCGGTCTCGACGGCAAATCCCGCGTCGGCCAGCGACTCCGAGAGCCAGGCTGCGGCGCGCTCTTCTTCAAAGCCTAGCTCGGGATGAGCGTGAATGCGGTGGCTTAGCGCGATCACCTGTTCGCGCACAGTGGCGAAACGTTCTTGGGCTCCGGCCTTGGCGTCCACTGGCGGCTCCTTTGCTAATGGTTGAGGCACGACGCGGCACTATGCGATCGTCGCAGCAAGCCACATGCCACTTAGTGTCTATCCGTAAATTGATCGGAGGTGGACAAAACGACGGAGGTCTCTGACAATTGAGGTGCTACCACTCAACTACAGAAAGGCTCCGTCGTGGCTGCGCATGCTACCACAAAACCGCCAACGGTCGACTATTTTCGGGTG
>JAFAYS010001080.1 GCA_019240175.1 Chloroflexota bacterium
TCCCTCGCCGGAGAAGCGTCTCGACGATTATCCGCACCAGTTTTCGGGTGGTATGCGGCAGCGTGTGATGATCGCGATGGCGCTCTCGTGCAATCCGCAGTTGCTGATCGCCGACGAGCCCACGACCGCGCTCGACGTGACGATCCAGGCGCAGATTCTGGAGCTGATCGGCAAGCTGCAAGAAGAGCTGGGCATGGCGGTGATCATCATCACCCACGACCTGGGTGTGGTCGCCGGTATGGCTGATCGCGTCAACGTGATGTATGCTGGTCGCGTGATCGAGGAAGGGCCGACCGAGCAGATCTTTGCCGATCCGCGCATGCCCTACACGATCGGCCTGCTGCAATCGATCCCGCGCCTGGATGAGGAGCGCGGCCACAAGCTTGATCCGATCCGTGGTCTGCCGCCGGATTTGATCAACCTGCCGCCGGTCTGCCCGTTCTCGCCGCGCTGCGATTATGTGCAGGATGCCTGCTACCAGCAGGTGCCGCCGCTGCGTCCGGTTGCAGCCAATCAGCGCGCCGCGTGCTTGTTCGATATTCACGCGCCGTGGCTCAGCCAGCAGAACGGTGATGGCGCTGCCCCGGCTCGCAAGCGAACTGCTGAGCAGACAACCTAGCAGTAGGATCGGCTTTGCGGCGATGATCTGTTCCGCCGGTGCGCGCAGGTCGCCGATCGTGTTTTTCGCTGCGTCTCACCTATAAATAACCGTTAGAAGGATAGAGTGGATGAGCAACGCCCAAACAAATGGCAGCCCGCTGCTAGAGGTGCGTGACCTCAAGATGTATTTTCCGATCACGCGGGGCATCGTCTTTCAACGCCAGGTTGGCGCTGTCAAAGCGGTTGACGGCATCAGCATGACGATCAAACGCGGCGAGACGCTCGGCCTGGTCGGCGAATCAGGCTGCGGCAAGTCCACCGCTGGTCGCGCCATTTTGCAGCTGTACAAGCCAACCGCCGGCGAGGTGATCTTTGAAGGCCGCGATCTCACCAAGCTGAGCGGCAACGAGATGCGCCGCACGCGCCGCGATGTGCAGATGATCTTCCAAGATCCGTACGCCTCGCTGAATCCGCGCATGACCGTCGGCGACATTATTGGCGAGCCGATCAAGGTGCATAACCTGCGCAAAGGCGCGAAGGCGGTTCGCGATCGTGTCCAGGAGCTGCTGCAGCTGGTCGGCCTGAATCCGTACTTCATCAACCGCTATCCGCACGAGTTCTCGGGCGGCCAGCGACAGCGCATCGGTATTGCCCGTGCGCTGGCCGTGGAGCCGGATTTCGTGGTTTGCGACGAGCCGGTGTCGGCGCTCGACGTGTCGATCCAGGCGCAGGTGATCAACCTGCTTGAAGATCTGCAAGATCAGCTGGGTCTGACGTATCTGTTCATCGCCCACGGCCTGAGCGTGGTCAAGCACATCAGCGATCGCGTGGCCGTGATGTATCTGGGCCGGATCGTGGAGCTGGCTGACAGCGTCGAGCTGTATCGAGAGCCGCTCCATCCGTATACTCAGGCGCTGCTCTCCGCTGTGCCGATCCCTGATCCGCAGATCGAGAAGAAGCGCCAGCGCATCATCTTGCAGGGCGACGTGCCCAGCCCGATCAATCCGCCGCCAGGCTGTCGCTTCCACACGCGCTGCCCAATCGCGATCGACAAATGCCGCGTCGAAGATCCGCCCTTCATCGACTACGGCGGCGGTCACTTTGCGGCCTGCTGGCGCGCGCGCGAGGTCAACGAGCTGCTGCCGAATCAGGCGTCCGAGGCTAATGTCGCGCATAAGACCGGCGCGCCGGTTGCTTAGACGGGAACAAAAGAACCAAGGAACAAGAGAACAAATAAACTCCAAACTTCTCCCTGCGCCTGCCGAGGTCGGGGCGAGGACCAAGAACCAAGGATCGCAACGATTCTTGGTTTTTTGTTGCGCCTGAAAGCGTCCAAATGCGGACAAGTGAATTTGTTATAATACGCAAGTCTGTTCTAGAATCGGGCTCATAACAGGATCAAGAAAATAAGCAATAAATACGAAAACTGTTTACCCAAGAATTACTTTTTGTTCCTTTGTTCTTCTGTTCCTTTGTTCCCTCAATTAAGGAAAGCCGATGGTTCCCGAAAAGCTCCAGCTGCGTAATTTTATGTGTTACGGCGAGGATGTGCCGCCGTTACAGTTTGCCGGACTGCATGTTGCCTGTTTGTCCGGCCAGAACGGCGCGGGAAAGTCGGCGCTGCTCGATGCGCTAACCTGGGCGCTGTGGGGCAAAGCTCGTGCCAAAAGCGACGATGACCTGATCACACTGGGCCGCGAGGAGATGGAGGTCGTGCTTGAGTTCTTGCTCGACAATCAGCTCTACCGCGTGATCCGGCGACGCAAGCGCGGCAAACGCGCCGGTATGACGACGCTCGATTTTCAAGCGCGTGAGCATGACGGCTCCTGGCGCAGGCTTTCCGGCGATACGATCAGCGAGACCCAGGCCGAGATCAATCGTGTGCTGCGCATTGAGTACGATACCTTCATCAACTCGGCGTTTCTGATCCAGGGCCGCGCCGACGAGTTTACAGGTCGCAAGCCCGCCGAGCGCAAGCAGGTGCTCGCCGATATTCTTGGCCTTTCCGA
>JAFAYS010001098.1 GCA_019240175.1 Chloroflexota bacterium
CACCCGAAAATAGTCGACCGTTGGCGGTTTTGTGGTAGCATGCGCAGCCACGACGGAGCCTTTCTGTAGTTGAGTGGTAGCACCTCAATTGTCAGAGACCTCCGTCGTTTTGTCCACCTCCGATCAATTTACGGATAGACACTAAGCGTTATTTGCTCTGCGTCGCAACAACAAGGGTAACTCCTCGGTTGGGTTGCCCTTGTGCAAACTGGTCATCAGTGAAAGAAAAGCGTCGATTGATACGTCTAGGGGTAGATGTTCCAATCTATATTTCTATGAAGTGTTTTTTGGAGTGATAGTCAATACATATAAATGTTTAGCAAGCAACACATGTATTGATTGCGAAACGCTTGAGCTATGACAATATTGCTCATTCTGTGGTCTGAGAACCGTTGAAAGGGAGATCAATGCGCTATTCGGTTTACCAACTGCTCTATCGTTTTGGCATTGCGCTGCTGGCATGTTTGCCAGGTCTCGCTCCACGCACAGCTAGCGCCGCGCCGCGCTGCTTTCCCGAGACGCAGCAGTGTTTGCATGAAACTTTCCAGTCTTACTGGGAGCAGAACGGCGGCCTGCCGGTCTTTGGCTTTGCCACAACTGCGGCCAGCGAGGAGACGAATCGCGATCTGGGCAAGCAATATCTGACGCAATGGGTCGAGCGCAATCGCCTCGAATATCACCCGGAAAACGCCGCGCCCTACAATATTCTGCTGGGCCGTCTTGGTGAAGATCGGTTGCTGCAGCTGGGCGTGCACTGGCAAGCATTGCCCCGTGAAAGCGGCCCGAAGCATGGCTGCCTCTGGTTTGATCAAACTGGACATAACGTTTGTAATCAAGCCGGCGCGATCGGTTTCAAGACCTACTGGGAAACGCACGGCCTGCGCGATCCCTCGCTCAACGCCTACGAGCAAAGCCTGGCGCTCTTTGGTCTGCCGCTGACCGAGCCACGCATGGAGCGCAACGCCAGCGGCGACACCGTGCTCACCCAATGGTTTGAGCGCGCCCGCTTCGAATATCACCCGTCGCAGCCGGACCAGTACAAGGTGCTGCTGGGCTTGCTGGGCAATGAGGTGCGCGGATCGAATGGCGGTGGCGGCAGCCCGCAGCCGGCCTGTAACGCCTCGTTGGTCGGCACCAAAGTCAACGCCAGCTTCGATCCGTTGTTCTGTATCGTCTGGAAAGATGAGTTCGCGGATGAGCAGAAGTTCCGCATCAGCTTGCGCTACCCGCGCGGCGACGAACAGTTCAGCTATGAGGTTGGCAAGAATGTGACGCAGCTCGTGGTTCCCGCTGCCGACGCGCCGCGCTTGAACGAGTCCGCCGATCTGTGTGATCGCCGGAAAGAAGTTGTGATTTCTGTATATGCAGTTCGCCCGAGCGGCGAAGCGATCGTCGGCGGCTTCGCGCTGCAAACCGAGTGTCGCTGATTCGCTCGGCGCGATGTCCCTTGCCCTTGCCCTTGATGTCATCAATGTTGTAATGGAGGCCAGAAATGTCTATCGATCGAACAGCTTTCTATGAGGAGATGACCGCGGAGCCGGATTATCGATCCGCCCATACGTTGAAATACCAGAACCAGACCGAACCAGCGCGCGGTGATCGATTAACGGCGCGTGAGCGCGAAGTGATTCTGCTGGTGGGGCAGGGGCTGACGGATCAGGAAGTTGCATCGCAGCTCTGCCTCAGCGTGCGGACGGTTCAAAATCATCTCCATCGCAGCTACAACAAGCTGCGCGTCAATAATCGGACGGCGGCGGTGCAGATGGTGCTGCGCCGACAAGTGCTGCAAGAGCGCGAGCTGGCTTAGCACGCAGCCTCGCAAACATCATCAAAGCAACAGCTTCTGGCACGATCCAGGAGCTGTTTTGCGTCCGCGCTCAAGTAACATGTTAAGGCTGTCCTGGAAGCTGGCTGGTATTCAGCACGTTTAGCTGGCCGTCGTTGGGTCGCAGCCCCGCCTGCCGATCCGCCTTGCGCTGCTCCGCCGAGACCGAGCCGGGCACCGCCCAGGCCAGCGCCTGACCATTCACGAACTCGGTAATCTGGCCCTTGCCATCTTCTAGCGTGATCAAACGCTGCTGCCGGCGATCCCAGACCTGCGCTTTTTTGTAGCCAACCCAGGCGACCAGCCGCTCGTTGATCGTCGGGAATTGAAAGGTCTCGTCGAGATCGTCGGTGTGGGCGATGACCTGCTGCCGGGTTTCAGCCAGATCTGTCAGCACAACCTGCTTGCCGCTCACATTGATCCAGACGATCGTGTCGCCGTACAGGTTGAAGAAGAGCGGCGTGTCGATCGTTTGCAGCGTGGCTTTCTGGCCGCTTTCCAGGTTCTGAACCACGATCCTGCCCATGCGTGCGCCGGGAGCCTGTGCGCTCTCCTCGGCCTGAATCTCAACCCAGGCGATATGGGGCCAGGAGATCGCTGGCGTCAGGCCGCTGCTGCTCAAGCTTTCGATCGCGCCGCTGGCCAGGTTGGCCGTTTTGATCGCGATGCCAAACTGATCGGCGGTGCCTGGGATGCCCTCGGCCCAGACAACCACACCGCGATCCAGCCGTGGCAGCAGATACGGGCCGCTGATCGGCTTGCCTGCTTGATCGGTGGGCGCGGCGGCTACCTGCTTGGTCTCGCGCGTCGCCCGATTGTAGGCGTAGAGCGTCCAATCCACGAAGTTGGGCTGCTGCGCGGCCTCCGACCAGACCACCCAATCCTGATCGACCGCCGCGCCGATCACCTGCGTCATGGGCGTTGGCAGACGGCGAAGCTCGGTCACCGCACGGCTCTGGATCTCGTACAGCACCAGACGACCGGGCGCGGTGCCAAACTGTCGCGCAATCGCGGAGCCGACCAGCGCATGTCCATCCGGCGTGATCGTGATCGGCACAAAAACCTGATCGTCGTCCAGCGCGACCGGCACCGATTGTGGCTGAAGCTGATTGCCCCAGGCGGTCGCCCAATCCACGGCGCTGGTAGTATGCACCTCGGCGGGCGCGGGCAGCAGCGACGGCTGCGGAATCTGTGCTGCCGGATCAGCGGCGGGAGTGCTTGACACAACCGATGGTGCGGGGCTCTGCGCGCTCACGGGTGGCCTGGGCGTTGGCGTCGGCGGATTCGCGCAAGCCGCCAGCAGCATCGACATCAGCGCGAAGATCGTGAGCGAGGAAATGCGTGTTGCACTTCCTCGCGTGTGTGATGCAGACTGGCGGAAGGTGAGCAACGGTCTTACCATACATAGCCGCGACCATCGAGGATCACGGCTAAGGTGTTGGTCGAGATGCCCGAGTAGCGCGGCACGCTCGTCCAGCCCAGGCTGCTTGCGCCGCTGGCCGGATCGGCGTAGTAGGTGGTGTCGCCCCAGTTGGCATAGCCGTAGATCGCGATCCAGTGATAGATATCGACGTTGGTCGGGTGGCCGACGAGATGCGGGTTCTGCGAGCCGGCGACTTCCCAGGCGTTGCCGCCGACGGGCCAGTTGCGGTCGATGTCGTAGGTGAAGTTATCTTTGAAGGTCGCCGCGTTCACGCTCGTGCCGACCGCCGCGTAGTAGCCGGAGTAGGAGCCGGTGCGCCAGTAGTTGAGCGACTCGGGATACGGGCGGCTGCTGCCGACCGACCACGGCGTATTGCCCCAGTAGTCGGTTTCCAGATATTTACGCAGAGCCAGATTGCCCTGGCTCAGGCTTTCGCCGTCGTAGCTGGTCCATTTGCCTAGCGCGCCCAGGATCGCGTAGGCCGAGCCGGGGCCGCAGTAGTAGGAGTTGCTCTGTGCCACTTGTGTCAGCGACAGTGTGCGGCTAGCATAGCCGGCGGCCATTGTGCCGACATCGGCTGTCTCGCTGGCGACCGCCGCGCCTGGCTGGCTGGGATCTTCGCCGATTTCTTTCAAGAACTGCTTATAGTTCGCCTCGTGCGTCTTGGCGTCTACTTTGCCCTCTTTGACCTTGCGGTACTCGGCGGAAAGCTCCTGCTTGCGATCCAGAATGCGCTGCTGCTTGGGCGACAGCGGGTCCGCCGCAGGAATCACTTTCGCGCCGCTCGCGGTGACCTGGCCTGCGCCATTGCCGATCACGACGCTACCCTTGTGACCCTTTCCCTCACCGGCGAAGGTCGCGTTGGTCGATCCCACCGTTAGTGCAGCCAGCACGAACAGTCCTGTGAACATGCGCAGTCGGCTGTTCATTACTACCTCCGTAAGATCTTAAGTGAGCAACTCCAAGTTAATGTTTCTTTACCGCTTTGTCGAGAGTAAAAGTACTCAACAGCATAGCTGCGCTACGTGAATGTTCTTGAAAACACGCAGGACACTCTGTGTGAGCGTCCTGCGTACGATTGCTTTGGTTTTTTATTGATACGTTGCGCTGAAGTGCTGCCAGGCGACGTTTGCCAGCGTGGTCTCGTGGGTGTAGGAGTCTTGCCAGGTCGCGCCGTAGCTGCCGAGATACGAGATCACGTAGGCGTAGCGCTGGCCGCCACGCTCGAACACCACGATTCCGGCATCGTTCCAGGTGTTCTCGGGCTCGTAGAGCTGGCCGATCTTATGGTAGAGCTTGGCGTCGGCGGGGAGCGCGCTGCTCAGCGGCACGTCCATCCAGTCGGGCGCGATCGTCATGCTGTTGAGCACATAATCGGTAGCCCAGGGCGAGAGCGCCTCGCCGCGATACAGCTTATTCAAGATGGTATTCAGGTCGTCGGTGGTCAGGCGATTCTCGCTGGTGCCGTGGCTGCTGGCGTAGCCGTACTCTTCCCAGTAGTAGCCCGGCGGGTGCGTCAGGATCGATTTGGTCGCGCCCAGGCTCCACATGATCTCGTTGACGCGCCGGATGCCTGCGCCAATATCGCCGTCGCCGACGATGTGCAGCAGTTCACGCGCCGGCGGCGTGTAGCTGGGTCCCATCGCGGCCTGCACCAGGCTGGCGACATCGTTCTCGGAGTAGCGCCCGGCCTCGATGTCTTGCGCGACGGCGATCATGATCGCGATCTTGACGGTGCAGGCCGCAAGCTTCGGGCTATCGCCGTTGACCGCGATCGTCTGGCCGGTTTGCAGATCCGTCACGCTGACAGCATGTTCGCCTGCCCAGCCATCGATCAGACTTGCGAGCTGGCCGCGCAGATCCTCAAGCCCGGCGCTCGGCGGTGGCGTTGGCTCGGGCGAAGGTTGCGGATCGGGCGCGCTGGTGGGCTCCACGGTCGGGATCGGCGTGCTGGTGGGCTGCGGCGTGGGCAAGGGCGTGTCGCTTGTGATCAGCCGAGGGTTGGTCGGCAAGCCCGCGACCGGATTGCCCAGCGCTGTATCACTGCCTGCCGCGCGTGCGTAAAGCTGCCAGCCCGCCCCATCGGCCCGCAGCGCGAAGAAGTAGAACGTCGCTCCGTTCCAGCCAACCGGAAGCGCGCCGGTCGGTAGCTGCTCAGCTTGCGCGCTAGCGAGATCCACAATGTGCGCGGTCGCATCCGAGGTTGCGCCACTGGTCACGATCTGACCGCCAGCCGACCAGACCATATGATCGCAGGCAGCTGTGCCCATGTCGCGCAGCTCGGCGTTCCAGATCTTGAGCGATTGTTGATCTGCGCCAGTGCAGAGCGCAACTTCGCTGCCCGCTGGCGACAGCGCGATCTGCGTGACCGCTTCGACGGCGGTGAGCTGCGTGGGCGTTGCCTCGCCGTCGCGCCAGCTCCACAGGTAGCTGCCAACGCTCTGATCTGCTTGCTGGCTGCCGACAAACACCAGCAGATCCTGGCGCAGATCCCAGTGGATCGTGCCGACCGACTGGTGCAGCACACGCGGCTCGACGTTTTGCCCGCCGACCCACAGCGTCGCGGCATTCGCAATCTGGTCGTAGCTCAGCGCAATCACGCTCGTGCCGACCCAGCCGGCGACCTCGACTGCCGCCAGCGCTGCGTCGGGCTGTGCGCCGATCATGCCGCTGCGCTCGCCGCCGATCAAAGGCTGTGTCCAGGCCTGGGGATTGTTCCAGCCGCCGCCTGTGCCGAAGGTGCTGGCGCTGCCATAGGCGACGGCGCTGCCATCGGGCGAGATCGCGGCTTGAAACTCAAGCTCCGGCGTTTCGGTCAGGCGACGAATGCCTGAGCTATCGACGGCGACTGCGTACAGATCGGGCTGGCCCTCATGCGCTGAGGCGACAACGATCGTGCTGCTGTCGGGCGTCCAGGCCAATGTTTGAAAGCGCTCGCCGGTCAGGGTTTGCAGCAGATCGGCGAACTGCGGATCGACCGGTGCGGTGACCAGATCCAGCAGCTTGCGTGGATTCGCGCCGTTGACATCGACCGTCCACAGCGAAGCGCGCTCAATCTGGCCGGACTTCTCGTCCCAGCGCCCGCTAACCAGCGCGATTGTCTGACCGTTGGGCGCTGCGCTCCACGGAATGCGCTGCTCAGGCTGCGTCGGATCGACCAGCGCGAGACCAACGCCGGAGGCCGTATCGATCACCTGGACGCTGCCGTCGTTGGGGAGTTGGTAGATGACAGCGGCCTGTGGTGCGGCAGGCGGCGGCGTGATCGGCGCTGATGCAACGGTTGTCGGCGTGACGTCGGGTGCTGGAATGTTGGGCGTTGACGTCGCTGGCGCTGCGACTGCGTTCGGCGACGCAGGTAATGGTGTGGTGGTTGTACCTGCGGTTGGTGGTAGCTCGGGCGTATTTGGTCCGCAGGCGGCAAGCAAGGCCAGCAGTAAGCTAAGAATTAGAAAACGGTGCATACACTATCCTTTTGCGTTCTATGATACGTTTTTGGCATAGAAATAAGCTATGTTCAGGGTAACGCAGCGGATCATGTAGCTCAATGAGATCATGCTTCTACAACACTGATCATGTGGTCAACCGGTTTTCAGCATGGTGAGAGTCTGATATCAGATTGAAAGCTCGTGTGGCGGTAATTGTCACAGGTTTGGTGTATACATGAAGGATAAAGCTGAATGATCACAGCGGTCGTCGGTGTGGACGGCGGAAGGATCCCGATATGGAGATTAAACAGGTGCAGAGTGTCTCAGTTTTTGTCAGCGATCAGGAGCGAGCGCTCAACTTTTACACCCAAGCGCTCGGCCTGGAGCTACATCTGGACGCAACGTATAGCCCTGGATATCGCCGGATCGAGGTTGCTCCACGCGGCGCGACGACCGGTATCGCGCTGGTCAAGCCGCAGCCAGGCCAGCCCGACAGCCTGATCGGCGCGACGATGAGCTTTGTGCTAGCGACTGATGATATTGTGGGCACCTACGCGGAGCTGCTGGATCGCGGCGTGGAGTTTGTCGAGCCGCCCGCGCCGCAGCCTTGTGGCGGCATGCAGGCGATCTTTGCGGATTTGGACGGCAACCGGTTTGTGCTGGCTGAATGCTAAAATCCTGATCATCTGAGCATCGAACGAGGCGCTGTATCTTCACACAGCGCCTCGTGTTTTATGGGCTGGACGTGCTAGCGGGCAAATTCGGCCAGCAGCGCCGCGATATGCTTGATCCCGAGCATGAAATCGTCGACGCGAATGTTCTCGTTGGGCGCGTGTGTGCGCGACTCGATGTAGCCCACGCCCGCGCCGCCGATCGCGGGGATGCCGTAGCGCTGGCACAGCTGCTCCATCGGGCCGGTCGCGGCCATGCGCGGCTGAACCCGTGGCTCGACGCCGTAGACCAGCCGCGCCGAGCGCACCAGCGCATCCATCAGCGGCGTTTCGACTGAGCTTTGCGCGGGATGCTCCGTGCCTTCCAGCTCCACCACTTCCACATCGTCGAAGCCGTGATCCGTAAGATGCTGTCGCAGCTGAGCCAGCACCAGCTCGGGCGTTTGATTCGGCACCAGGCGGAAGTCGATCTTGACGCCTGCGGTGGCCGGCAGAATAGTTTTGGTGCCGGTGCCACTGTAGCCGCTCCACAAGCCGCAGATATTGCAGGTCGGCTCAAACAGCAGCCGCTCGGTCAGCGCCGCCGGATCATCGCTGTCGCCCAGCAGCTGATCGACCTGCCAGAGCTGGCGCAGCGGCTCGACATCCGCCGGAAACGCGCGCATCAGCTCGCGCTCACGCTCGGTCGGCGGCTGCACGGCCTCATAAAATCCGGCGATCGCAATCCGATCATTTGCGTCGCGCAGGCTGCTGAGCGCCTGAACCAGACGCCAGGCCGCATTGGGTGCGAGCGGCGCGTTGCTGGAATGCAGATCAAAGGCTACGCCGCGCACCCGCAACTCGATATAGAGCATGCCTTTGAGGCCGGCGTACAGCGGGAGCGCGCCGCTGTCGTCGCGGTAGCCGGCTTCCCAGAGACAGGCGTCGGCGCGGATCAGATCCTGGTTGGCGGCGGCAAACGCGGCCAGATTCGGGCTGCCGATCTCTTCCTCGCCTTCGAACAAAAAGGTGACTGCGCAGGGCAGTTTGCCAGGCACGGCCTGCCAGGCACGCGCCGCCCACAGCCGC
>JAFAYS010001114.1 GCA_019240175.1 Chloroflexota bacterium
CCCAGCAAGACGCAGGTGGGCACGATCGAGGTCAACGCGCGCACGCTGGCGACTGACAGCCAATTCCGCGACCGCGCGATCAAGAATCAGATCTTGAGCACCGATCAGTACGAGATGATCACGTTCACGCCGACCGAGATCGTTGGGCTGCCCGAGAATGGCACGGTCGGCCAGAGCTACAGCTTCCAGATCGTGGGCGATCTCACGATCCGCGATGTGACCCAGCAGGTTACGTTTGAGGTCACGGCCACGCCAGCCTCCGAAATGCGGCTGGAAGGCACGGCGCAGACAACGATCGCCTACGCCGACTGGGGCATCAGCATTCCGCAGGTGCGACAGGTCGCCAGCGTCAGCGACGAGGTCCGGCTCGAAATTGACTTCGTGGCGGTTCCCCAATAAGATCGACCAGCAGTAGCGAGTGGCGTGGTGGAACGATCCATGCACGCCACTCGCTAAGCTATACAGCCGGCAGCAAGAGCGCAAAATGAGGATCATATGAGCAAAACAATTTTAGTTGTCGATGATACAGCCAGCCTGAGGCGCATGGTACAAAGCTACCTAACTCAGGAAGGCTTTCGCGTTGTAACAGCTGCCGACGGTCACGAGGCGCTGCTGGTTGCGCGGCAGGAACAGCCGGATCTGATCTTGCTTGATCTGATGATGCCCAACATGGGCGGCTATGATTTCATCCGAGTGTATAGCCGCGAGGGCAACGCGCCGATCATTGTGCTTACGGCCAAGCTGGAAGAGAACGACAAGGTGCTGGGCCTGGAGCTGGGCGCTGATGATTATGTCACCAAGCCATTTAGCCCGCGTGAGCTGACGGCGCGCGTGCGCGCGATTCTGCGGCGCGTCAGCCAGAATCCCTCGGAGCCGGATCTGCTGCGGTCGGCGGATGTGTCCCTGGATCGCAACGCGCGCATCGTCACGGTCGGCACGCGCCACGTCGATCTGACGCCCTCCGAGTTCGATCTGCTGTCGACCTTGATCGGCGCGCCTGGGCGGGCCTTCTCGCGGCTGGAATTACTGGATCGGCTGCAGGGCACGGCTTACGAGGGCTACGAGCGCACGATCGATGTGCATATTCGCAATCTGCGCACCAAGATCGAGCCCGATCCGCGCAATCCGCGCTATATCGAAACTGTTTTTGGCGTTGGCTATCGCTTCGCCGCCGATCGATAACCTCGATAACCGATGCTTACTCACATACGAGGGCGTATGGCTCCCCCAGCACACCAACTCAATCCAACGCTGCCAGCTCCGATCCGCGTGCCCGGCATGCTGCGCTCGCTCACGCTCAAGCTGACGCTGGCGTTTCTCACGATCGGCCTGATCGGCTCGCTGCTGGTCTCGTTCTTTGTCGGATTGGGCACCCAGCGCGCATTTAATCAATTCGTCAACGATCGCGATCAGCCGACGCTCAGCACCGATTTAGCGCAGTACTACCAGCAAAACGGTAGCTGGGCCAATGTCGACGACTTTCTGGCGCGCGAACCAGCCGATACAGGCGGGCCGGGCGGCTGGCATGGTCCGCCGCCGGTGCTGGTCGACACCAACGGCCAGGTGCTCGTCGGCAACGATCGCTATCCCGCCGGCTCACGTGTGTCGTCGGACGGCTTGGAGCGCGCCAAGGCGATTACGGTGGGCTATGATGTCGTCGGCTGGCTCATGATGCCGTTCGAGGGCGAGCGCCGGCCTGGATCGCCGGAGGCTGATTTCTACAATCGCGTGACGCGCGCGACAACCTATAGCGCGCTTGGCGCGACTGGCATCGCGCTGCTGCTAGGTATTGTGCTGGCGCGTACGTTGACGCATCCGGTGCGTGAGCTCACCGCCGCCACGCAGGCCGTGGCCAAAGGTGGCCTCGGCAAACAGGTGCGCGTGCGATCGCAGGATGAGCTGGGCATTCTGGCGGCCTCGTTCAACCAGATGAGCCAGGATCTGGCCCATGCCAGCACGCTGCGCCGCCAGATGACGGCAGACATCGCCCACGATCTGCGCACGCCGCTCAGCGTGATTCTAGGTTACACTGAGGCGCTGCGCGACGGCAAGTTGCCCTGCGACCAGGAGATCTTCGATACGCTGCATACCGAGGCGCAGCATCTCCAACATCTGATCGAC
>JAFAYS010001144.1 GCA_019240175.1 Chloroflexota bacterium
CACCCGAAAATAGTCGACCGTTGGCGGTTTTGTGGTAGCATGCGCAGCCACGACGGAGCCTTTCTGTAGTTGAGTGGTAGCACCTCAATTGTCAGAGACCTCCGTCGTTTTGTCCACCTCCGATCAATTTACGGATAGACACTAAGCCCAAACACGCCACCAGAAACGCCACAGCCACGATCAAACGATCGTGGCTGTGTTGCTACGGATGTTGTCGAATGGGGCGAGCTTAGCGGGTTTCGGCTCCCAGGCGTCCGAGCAAGATCTTGAAAGGATCGTTGTTCTCGGGGTGGAACTCGAAGCGCGCGCGCTCGAACCACTGCGTCTGACCGGTCCAGCCGTCTGGGTTCTGCTCGACGTTGACACTTGTCAGCGGCAGGCCGAAGAGCGCCAGGCTTTCGCGATCGCTTACGCCGGGATCGCCGAACTCCAGGCCGTGCGAGCGCCAGTAGCTCAGAAACGGCTCGCACAGGTTGTGCTGCGTCTCGGCAAAGTACCGGCAGCCAGCGCGCGGCTCTTCGCGGGGCAGTGTTTCCCACGGTCGGCCCTGCTTGTAGAGCAGATCGCCGCCGAGGCGTCCCAGTAGCACATCATAAGGCGCGGGCTTCTCCGGGTGCAGCTCCAGCCGGTTGCGCTCAAAGATCTGCATGCGGTAGCGGCCATCCAGCGTCTGGCGATCCGACTCAGCGTCCAACGGGAAGCCGAAGACCGGCAGACCACCGCTCTGGTTCCAATACTCGCGCAGCCGCCCGCCGACGCACTGTCCGGTCTCGGGGAAGCATTGCGCGTTCGGATCGGGTGGCGGCGTTGGCGCAGGCGTCGGTGTTGGTGTTGGCTGGGGTGTTGGCTGCGGCGTGGCCGGTGGTGGCGGTGTCGCGCCGCCCTGCGTCACGAAGCGCGAGAAGCGGACGTCGGGGCCGGAGGGCACGAACGCCTCGTAGGCTACCTGACCGACCAGCTCGCTACCAGCGGTGCCCAGCACCTCGACGTTGACGTCGAATGCGCCGCCGTTGGCCGAGCCGTTCTCGGGCTGGGTCCAGTCGCCGTTAGCCAGGCGCGCTGAGTAGTAAATTTCCCAGTTGCCGGTGGCCTTGCTCGACCAGGCGGCGTGCAGGTTGCTGCCCGCGTCGGCATCGATCGCCACCGAGCCGGCTGCATCGCCACCGCCGAGCTGCTTGAAGTTCCACGTGCCGCCGCTGGTGCGCTCAGCCCAGAATGCGCCGACGCCGACCACGCGCCACGCGGCGAAGACAACACCGTTGGGCGCGGCAGTGATCGTCGGATCGGCCTCGAAGCCGCCGCCGCTCGTCGCGCCGGCCAGCACAAAGTTACTTCCATTCCAGCTGCCGGCAAAGATGTCGCCCTTGGCGTTGCCGAAGATCACATGGAGGCTGTTGTTCGGCCCGGATGCCAGCCGTGGCCGTCCCAGCGGCTCGGCCTGATTCGTCACCAGGATCGGGCCGGTCCAGTCGGTGCCGTTGTCGGAGTAGCTGAGCTGAAGCCCAACAGTATTGCCGAGCTGGTTGCGCCAGATGATAAAGGTGCGGCCATTCTCGGTGACGGCAATATCGACAAAGTGCGCGAAGCCCAGATTCGAGGCGACTGTGCGCGTGCCGACGCCGGGCGCGTTGTACATGATCCGCGCGCCGTTGTCGGACCAGGCGCTGCGGAAATCGCCCGTGCCGTTGGGGCCGGCAGCGACCGCGTGATTAAAATATGAGGGGTTGCCGGTCTTGCCCAGCACGGTCTTGGAGGCGAAGCCCTGACCGCCGCCGTTCTTGATCGCCAGCACAGCGTCGCCGGTGCTGTACGCGACCGCGACTTGATTGCCGGCCTGCGCCAGGCTGGGGAACTTGACGTTTTGGGTTGAGCCCGACACGCTCTCGATATATTGACGCTGGGCGGGAGGCGCGGCCTGGACCGATGCCAGCGTGATCGCAAAGAGCGCGACAAGGCCGATTGGTTTGATGAGTCGCATACGGTCCTTCTCTTTCTCCTAACTATATGACGGCTACAGCGCCCCCATATGTTTGTGAGGCGCGCGCCCGTAGCCCGCGCGGCCTGTTTAGGGCCCGAGTTATAGCATAAATGGGCAGATCCGGCAACGCAGCCATTGCTACTGCGAGTCTGTCAGCTATAATACAGGTCAATTTTGTTCAGGAGAGATTCATGCTGCGAACCCATACGTGCGGCGCGCTGCGCGCCGAACACGCGGGCCAGACCATAACACTGACCGGCTGGCTCAACCGCCGCCGTGATCACGGCCCTTTGATCTTTATCGACCTTCGCGACCGCTACGGGATGACTCAGGTTGTCGCCGACAAAACCACTCAGCCCGAGGCTCACGCCGCGCTGGAGCAGGCGCGCAACGAATTTGTGCTTCAGATCCAGGGCGTCGTCCGCGAGCGACCAGCCGATTCGCGCAACGCCGATCTGGCGACCGGTGGTATCGAAGTCGTGGCGACGAGTGTAACGGTGCTGAATGCAGCCAAGCAAACGCCGCTCTACGTCAGCCGTGAGGGCGGCGAAGACGAGACGCTGCGCCTCAAGTATCGCTACATCGACCTGCGCCGCTCGCGCATGCAGCGCAACATTATTTTGCGCCACCAGACGATCAAGTTTATGCGCGATTATCTTTCGGCCCGCGATTTCCTTGAGATCGAGACGCCGATGCTGATGGCCTCGACGCCCGAGGGCGCGCGCGACTACCTGGTGCCGTCGCGCATCCATCCCGGCGAGTTTTACGCGCTGCCGCAGTCGCCGCAGCAGCTCAAGCAGCTGTTGATGGTCGCCGGCTTCGACAAGTATTTTCAGATCGCGCGCTGTATGCGCGATGAAGACCTGCGCGCCGATCGACAGCCCGAGTTCACGCAGCTCGATATCGAGATGAGCTTTGTCGAGCAGAACGACGTGCTGGATCTGATCGAGGGCTTGATCACCGAGCTGGTCCAAACGCTGGTGCCGCACAAGCGTGTGATCTCGGCGTTTCCGCGCCTGACGTACCAGGAAGCGATCGAGCGCTACGGCTCCGACAAGCCGGACCTGCGCTACGGCCTTGAGCTGATCGATATTTCGGAGCTGGTCGTGGGCTCGCAGTTCGCCGTGTTTGCCAACGCGATCGAGCAGGGCGGCCAGGTCAAGGGCATTCGCGTGCCCGGCGTCGGCAGCTACTCGCGCAAACAGCTGGACGAGCTGAACGAAGTCGCGCGTATCGGCGGTGCCAAGGGCGTCGCGGCGATCGCGGTCGAGGCCGACGGCGTGAAGTCGTCGATCGCCAAGTTCTTCAACGACGAGCAGATGCAGGCGATCATCCAAAAGCTCGGCGGCGAGCCCGGCGATCTGCTGGTCTTCGTGGCCGATCCGAGCCGCGCAGTGGTAGCGGCCTCGCTTGACAAGTTGCGCCGCGAGTTTGCCGAGCGCTTGAAGCTGGCCGACGAGAGCGTGCTGCACTTCGGCTGGGTCTATGATTTCCCGGCCTTCGAGTGGGACGAGGAAGAAAGCCGCTGGAACGCGATGCATCATCCGTTCACCTCGCCGCGCGACGAAGATCTGGCGCTCATGGACAGCGATGCGGGCAATGTGCGCGCCAAAGCCTACGATCTGGTCTGCAACGGCTACGAGGCCGGCGGCGGCTCGATCCGTATCCATCGCCGCGACGTGCAGGCCAAGTTGTTTAGCCTGCTCAACATCTCGCCGGAGGAGCAGCAGCGTAAGTTCGGCCATATGCTGGAAGCTTTCGAGTACGGCGCGCCGCCGCATGGTGGCATCGCGCTCGGCATCGACCGGCTGATCCTGCTGTTGGCCGACGAGGACAACATCCGCGAAGTGATCGCCTTCCCGAAGACGCAGCGCGCCGAAGACTTGATGCTCGGCTCGCCGTCACATGTGGACGAGCGCCAGCTCAAGGAGCTGCACCTGCGGATCATCGAGGACGAGAAATAGAGAAATAGGCGATGATTTCTCGGTCCTTAGACTCATGCGGGTCTATTGGATCGTCGCTATGCTTGGCGCTATTGAATTGCGTTTGAAGTAGCGGAGGGAATTCATGAGTAGCAAGGTCTCGGTGCGGGCTTACATATCGCTGTGGATCAACCCACGGGTCGAAGCGTAAGTTCAGCTTTAGCTTCTTAGTTGCTGACAGGTTCTTTGTCAGCGCCTGCGCGGCTATCAGGCTGCTGCCGGATCATACCTGAGAAGTGACCGACGCCTTCGCCATGGGTGACCACATGCCCCGTGGCGCGCGAACAGCGGCTCGCTGCAATCTTTTGCAGCACCGTTAAGCCCAACGCCTCAGCATATATGGCATCGCTGTAACCAGCACCAGCACATAAAACGCCAGCCACGGGAGCACACCCGTGGCTGGTTTCTTTGTGTAATTTTTTGCCGCTACCGCAGCGCGACGGCGGCTCCTTACCTGGTGTGGAGTTTCACAAGTGTCATATTCACGCAATAGCAATACTCGATCACAGTCACGCATCCGCCTCCCACGGATTCGCTCAGGCGAGCAAGAGTTTAAGTGTGTTCAGTGCCATCAATATGTTACATGCATGCCCGTCGTCGCCGGTGTGCAGAACCGCAACCATTGCCCGGCCTGTCTCTGGTCGCGGCATATGGATTGGCTTGAGGCCGGCGACCGCCTCTCGAACTGCCGCGCGCCCATGCAGCCGATCGGGCTGACGACCAAGCGCTCGAAGAATAAGTATGCTCGGGAGCGCGACGGCGAACTGATGCTGATTCATCGCTGCAGCGGCTGCGCCAAGATCGTGATCAATCGTATCGGCGGCGACGACAGCACCGCGGCGATCTTCGAAATCTTCGATAGCTCGTGTGATTCCGACGTGCTCCTGTACGCCGAGCTTGACCCCAGCGGCGTGTCGCTCCTCACGGCAGATGATCGCGATCTTGTTCAGCGGCGGCTGTTTGGGGAGATTCTAATCGACGTAGAGCACGAATTTATGGTTTTTGCCGAATAGTTGAGGTTGTACATAATACCAATTTGCTATGGAGCTAGCGCATTAATCGCCTCCATGATAAAAGGGTAGGCGGTGAGCGACTGAAGCATCGCCGCCGTCCATGGTTCGACAATAGCAATGACCCGTGCTTGCAGGGCGGGAAGATCCGTAAACGCTTGCCACGCTAACGCGTCCTTGAGCGCTTGCCAGACACGCTCGGCAGGGTTCACCTCGGGCGCATAGGGTGGTTGGAAGAGGAGGATCACATTCGGCGGGATCTGAAGCGCCTGAGCGGTATGACACCGACTATTATCGATGAGCAACACGTTGAGTGTGGCGGACCGTGCTTGCGCGAACTCATCCAGAAAGCGTTGGAATAGGGCGGTGGTGAGTTTGGGCAAGCCGAGAAAATAGCTATCGCCGCTGCGCGGCGCGATAGCCCCATACAGCGAGAAGTTCTCGAATCGATGTTGGAACAGACCGACGGGTTTGGTCCCAAAGGCAGTGAGCCGACGCCGCCGGATCGTGTGCAAGCCGAGGCGGCTTTCGTCCATAACCCAAACCTCAACCGGCTGGGACGTGTCCTGTGGCACGATAGCGCGGAGTCGCTGAGCAAAGGTCGCTTTAAAATCCGTGATGGCGGCGACGTTTTTTTATATGGCTGGGGCGTGGCACTTTCAACTTGGCTCGGAGTTTGTAGCGCACCAGTTTATGCACGGCATGGTAGCCCATCTGTACACCCAATTCGGTCGCAATCCACTCCTGGACCGCGCCATACGAGGCAAATCCAGCGGGACGCTCCAACGCGGCCTGCAACTGCGTGAGCTGGTCGGGAGACAACGCAGCGGCCTTCCCGGCAGGAATGTACACATCGAGCAGAGCTGCGAGACCGCCTTGGGCATAGCACGCGAGCCACCGCCCGATGGTGCCGCGACTGAGCCCGAGCAGGGCCGCCACCTGCGTGCGGTAGCGCGCTTGACCACTGGCGAGTAGGTACAGGGCATGCAGCCGCTGCTGCCAGTCGGGATGGCGCTCCTGGGTTAGCAGGAGCTTGAGGTCCTCGGCGGACTCATGAATTGGTGGAATGGCGGCATTCATGCGCAGGATCGTAGCACACTAATGTGTGATCTACAAGGCAAAATAGTATAATTATGGGGCGTATGCAATACGCCCCGACTTCGTGTCATCGATCGCGTTTTTATGGTCTCGATGTACGGTATTCAGATCCGTAGGGCCTGATGTATCACGCCCTGATCTTGATTTCGGAATTTTACTCCACGCCGCGCACGCGCACGGTGCCATCGTTGGCGATCTCCACGCCGACATGATCGAGGTTGCCGCCGGCGCTTAGCTCGATCTCATAGATCGTTACGGCGTTGTTGGTCGTGGTGTCCAGCAGCGTGATCGCATCGATCGGCGCGGGAACCTGCTCGTCGCTGGCGCGGCCCGCGTTGGCAGGTGCGACCGCCTCCGGCGCGGCCTGCTGTTTGTCGCGAATGTACTGCATGGCAGCGTCCACAATCACGTTTTGAGCGTTTGGATCGAGCGCTTGCATGGCCGAGTCGAGTCGAATGTCCATCATATCCTCCTGTGAGTCTGATCTCTGTGTTGCTCTCTTCAATCTGTAGGCCAGCGTTAAGCAAAAAGGACACGCCGAAGCGTGCCCTTTCTGTTTCCGGATTGCAACGCCGTCGTTTACGCCAGCCCTTTGACGATCTCGACGCCGTTCTGCTCCATATGGTGCAAAAAGACCAGGTGGTGAAAATCGCCGGGGTGCGGGCGAATGCCAAGCTGCTGCGCGGTCTCGACCGGAATGTCGAAGGTGTCGACGCAGTCTTCGGCCAGCACGACGCGCCGCTCAAGCTGCCGCGCGTTAGCGTCCATGCGCAGATGCAGCGCCAGGTTGTAGGTGCAAAGATCCGTGCAGTCGCCGGTGACAATGTAGGTGTCGACTTCGGGATGCTCACGCACCCAGGCCGGTAGCGAGGTATCCACAAAGGCGCTGAGCGCGTTCTTCTCGATGATCGTGAATTTGTCGCTGAAGGGCAGCGCCTGGAGCTCCGGCACCGTCTCGGCCTCGATCGTGCCGCGAATGCAGTGCGGCGGATACGACATAAACTCGACCGCGTCGGGCTCGTGGGTATCCTGCGGCAGCACAAAATGTTTGACGCCGCGCTCATGCAGCGCCGTGAAGAGCCGCACGATCGGCTCGACGATCGTATCGACGCGCGGGCTGGCGAGCGGCCCTTCCTTGCAAAAGCCCACGATCACATCCACGCATACCACCGCCACGCGCTCGGGCTTGCCGGCGATCAGCTCGTCCAGCGACTCTTCTTTGAGATGCTCGTGCCAGTGTTCGAGATAGCGCAGAAACGGCTCGGCAGATTCGACAAATCCAGCCATGAGTGGCCTCCTTGAGAGCGCGGCATCGGCCACACTCGTAAAAGCTGATCAATAATCCAGCGGACGCAAATAATACTCGCCGATCGCGGTCGACGACAGCATAGCCACGCTCGGCAGATGCCGCTTCCAGTGTGTCGAGCCGACGCGCTGGGTGACGATCTGCACGCTTTCGGCTTTGAAGCCTAGCTCTACCAGCCGCTCCGTGGTGTAGCCTTGCAGCAGCCAGTACAAAATCCGGTCGGCCTCGCGATACGAGATGCCGAAGTCGCTCTCATCGGTCTGCCCAACGATCAGATCGGCGCTGGCTGGCTTCGAGACGATCACGTCGGGCACGCCCAGATATTCGGCAAGTTGCCAGACCTGGCTTTTGAAGATATCGCCCAACGGGTTGACCGGCGGCGAGTCGTCGGCGTGCCAGGTGAAGTAGCCAAACAGTCGCTCGGTTTTGTTGCCCGTGCCGATCGGAATGCAGTTATAGCGCGCCGACTGATCGAAGAGAATGATCATACGCTGGCGCGCCATGACATTGCCGCGCCGTCTGCCGTCGGCATCCTCAGCGTAGCGCAGATAGCCGTCGACCGCATCGCTGATCTCGATCGTCTCGCTTTGAATGCCGAGATCGTCGACAACCAACTGCGCGTGATCCAGGCTTTCTCGGCTGGACGTGCGATACGGCATGCGAATGCCGACGACGTTCTCAGGACCGAACGCCCGCGCGCAGAGATAGGCCGCTAGCGCCGAGTCCACGCCGCCCGACAGGCCGAAGACGACTTTTTTGAAGCCGCGCCTCAGCGTGACCTCGTCTTGCAGGAAGCGGATCAGCCAATCGCTGGCGGCAGCGGCGTCGAGCTTGAGCGGCTCGTCCGAGGTCGGATCGAAGGCCGGCGCGGCGATCACGGGAATTGGCGCGAAAACCTGAGCTTGCTGCTGCTTGCGCGCCGACTCCGATGCGCGTGCCTCGTCGGGATGCGTGGTGGTGCCGTCGCCCTCCATTGGCTGCGGCAGCGCGGCTGCTCGCTCTTGCGCCCCACTCCGCTGGGCGGCGGGTGTGATCGCCGGTGTTGGACGCTGCGCTTCTTCCCAACTCGCCCGCTCACGGCCTTGGACGCCTGCGGTTTGCAGCTCGTGGAGCAGGTGCGGCAGCAGCGTCTCGGTATCGGCCAGCAGTGGCAGATCGGCGCGCACCAGGTGCAGATCGCGCAGGTCGACCTGAGCCTGCACTAGCGCCTCGTTCCAGAGCGGCCCTCGCGCATGGGTTTCGCCGCGCGGCCCGACCACGAATGAGCTGCCGGCAAAGCCTTTGCCGCCCTCAAAGCCCGTCAGCTGCGCGATCGCGACGTACATACCGTGCTCGCTGGCGATGTTGCGCAGTAGCATCTCCCAATGCTCGACGTTGCTGGGCGTCGGGCCGGAAGCTCCACGCGCCGGCGAGGCCGAAACGATGTACAGGATCTGCGCGCCATCCAGCGCCGCGATCGTGCCCGTCAAGGAGTGCCATGCATCCTCGCAGATCAGGATCGCCGCGCGGCCCCAGCGCGTATCGAACGCCGTAATGTGGTGCCCGCTCTCGACAAAGCGCGCCTCGTCGAACACGCCATAGCTCGGCAAAAACACCTTGCGATGCACGTGCCGAATGCCGGGGGTTTGGGAAGGCTGGCCCTCATCCTCGTCGCTAGGTTCTTGGTTCTTGGTTCTTGGTTCTGCTCCCAACGTCGCGTACAGCGCGCTGTTGAAGTAGCGATCGCGGTAGATCTCGTAGAAGCCGATCACGATGTCGAGCGGCGGCGCGTCCTCACCACGAGCTGTCAGGTAGGCCGCCTGAAGATCGGCGAAGACTGTGCCGGCGGTCTGGGCCAGCTCTCGCACGCCGCCCTCAAGAAAGTAGCCCGTCAGCGAGGTTTCGGGGAAGATCACCACGTCGGGCTGCGTATCGAGCGTTGCCATCTGGCCGAACAGCGCCTGAATGCGCTGAATATTCGCCTGGTAGTTGCCCTTTTGGGGCCGCCATTGGACCAAAAGAAGATTGAGCATAGCTTACGCTCCTGGTTCGATTGACACGTCCCGCGCAAC
>JAFAYS010000027.1 GCA_019240175.1 Chloroflexota bacterium
CTCGGAAATCACTTCGACGGCTCCATCGACCACCTTGAAGGCGGTCTGATCGTCGATCGCGTAGCACGGCCCCGACAGCTTGGCGGCCCATTTTTCTGCGGTGGACATGATGTTTAGCGGCAAGTCCGGGCTATCGAGATGCGGAAAGATCGAGAAATCGACGAGGCCCAGCGTTTCATCGCTACCAGTAGGCGGTGTCCACTCGACAAATTCCTCCCCGATACGTGGGGTCATCACCATGCTCCCGGCGCTCAGCCCCACCCACACCGTCTCAAGCGACGGCAACAGATCCGCCAGCCCGGACTCACGCATCCAATGGCACAGGTACATGGCGTCGCCGCCATTCACTAGCAGCACGTCTGCCTGCTGGACCCAGGGCACCCAGCGCTCTTTACCGATGCTGGGCAGCGCGGTAAGCTCCAGGATGCCCAACGACTTCCAGCCTAATTCGCACATGGGTGTGTCGGACTCGCGCCCGCTGATGAATTGCCATGCCATCTCAGGAGTGACCATTGGATGTCCATACGACGCGGTAGTAATGCAGAGCGCGCGCGACTCAGCGATCGGTTTTCCCAGCAGTTCGACCAACGCGTTATGGATGCTGGGGTTCTTGATGCCGGCGGACGTAAGCAGCAATTTCATCATACTTCTCCTTGCCGATTGAATGCGGGCCGCACGGCTCCTTTTCGCGCGGCTCAGCCGTGGGGCAGCATAAGCAACTACTGTGACACATACCGCCACAATATTCCTCAGAATCGGCGTACAAGGTGTAGATAGCAGACGAAATATCGGCGCTGCTGAGCTAAACTAGAAAGCCGCGATCAGGAGCAGATCGTTGACGTTGGTGAGCGTGGGTCCGGGGAGCAGCAGATCGTCGAGGGGCGCGAAGAAGTGATACGCGTCGTTGTGCTGCAGCGAAATGGCCGGATCGAGGCCCAGGGCCTGCGCGCGCGCCAGGGTTTCGCCGCTCACCACCGCGCCCGCCGCATCTGTGGGACCGTCGCCGCCATCGGTTGCCAGCGCGATCACCAGCGTATTGTCTAGCCCGGCCAGCGCGCTGACCGCGCCGAGCGCCAGCTCCTGGTTGCGCCCGCCCAGGCCAGCGCCGTGTAGCGTGACGGTGGTCTCGCCACCCGCGACAATCAGCGCAGGTCGCTCAAGAGGTCGGGCGTGCAGCGCGATTTCGCGGGCCAGCGCCGCCGCAACTTTGCCGACCTCGCGCGCCTCGCCTTCCAGATAGGTCGTGAGCACCAGGCTATGAAAGCCTTGCTGACGCGCCGCCGCCACAGCCACTTCCGCCGCCGTGGCATTGGAGGCGATCACCTGGTTCTGCACGCGCTGCCAGATCGGCGCGTCGGCCTTGGGCGTTTCGAACAGCTCGCCAGCCATGCCGCGCCGCAGATGCGCCACGATCGCCGGTGGAACTTCGGGCGCAAGCCGGTAGCGCTGGATGATCGCCCACGCTTCGGCGTAAGTTGTCGGATCGGGCACAGTGGGGCCGGAGGCGATCACCTCCAGCGGCGAGCCAACCACATCCGAGACGATCAGCGCGGCAACCTGCGCCGGAGCCGCATGGAGCGCCAGCTGGCCGCCCGAGATCCGCGAGCAGTGCTTGCGCAGCGTGTTAATCTCACCAATCGACGCGCCACAGCGCAGCAGCGCATTGGTCAGGCCCTGCGCATCAGCCAGCGACAGGCCGGGCGCGGGCAAGGTCATTAAGGCCGAAGCGCCGCCCGAAACCAGGACCAGCACAAGATCGTGCTCGCGCACATCGCCCAGCAGTTGGATCATCTGCTCCGCCGCGTCGGCACCGCGCTGATCCGGCACGGGATGACCCGCCTCGCACAGTGTGATCGGCCCGACCTGCGCGCCCGCTGCGCCAAGATGACCTGCTTTGACCACGACCAGACCTGCCGCGATCACATCGCCCAGCGCGGCGTGGGCTGCCTCCGCCATAGGCGCGCCCGCCTTCCCGCCACCGACCACAATCACGCGACCATCCGCATGGAGCTCGTAGCGCCGCGCGCCGACGATGACTGCCGAGCCTTCGCGCCGCAGATAGCGCCGCACGGCCTGCGCCGGATCGACCGAGGCCAGCGCCGACGCCATGATCTCGGCCAGCGCCGCGCCACGTGGATGCTCACGCAGCGAACGAGTTAGCAGCCGCTTGGGGTTCATCTTAAGCTTCCGGTGGAGCCCAGCTCGCGTAGGCTGGATGATCCGTGCCGATCGGCAGCTCGACCGGCAGATGCTCGCGGCCAGAATAGTACATCGCCGTGATCAGCTCAAGCGATGCCCGCGCATCGGCCAGGGTGACGGGCAGCTCAGTGCCGTTTTGGATCGCCTGGTAGAAGCGATAGAACTGGCCCGGAAAGCGCTGCGGCAGCGGCACAAAGCGCGTCAGCGCCTCGTCGATCTGCTCCTGAAGCTCGGGCGTGTCGCCGGAGAAGGTCCATGGATCGTAGGAGTTGTTGTAGGGATCGGTATTGCTTTCGGCGGTGAAGTTCTGGAAGCAAAAGCGATGGCGCGAGATCTCAGGCAGCGAGCCGACCGTCGCCGTGATCGAGGCCAGCGAGCCGTCGGCCATCTCAAGCGAGACCGAGGCGCAGTCTTCCACTTCGATCTGGTGGATGCGCGTGGCCGTGCGCGCAAAGACGTTTTTGACCGGGCCGAGAATATAGGTCAGCATGTCGTTGATGTGGATCGCGTGGTTGAGCAGCGTGCCGCCCAGCTCGGTCTGCCACTTGCCGCGCCACGGCACCGCGTAATACGGCTCGCGCCGTCGCCAGGCCATCTCCGCCGTCGAAACATAGGCTTTGCCGGCCAGGCCTTGATCGACCAGGAACTTGAGCTTCTGCAAGCCATGCCCGAAGCGATATTGAAAGATCGGCATCACACGCTTGCCGGACGCGGCCTCGATGCGCTGGATCTCATCCAAAGCTTGCAACGAGCCGACCAGCGGCTTCTCGCAGATCGCGTATTTGCCGGCTTCCAGCACCTGCTGCATCTGCTCGAAGTGGACAGCCGGCGGCGTCGCGATCGAGATCACGTCGACGTCGTCCATGCGGCACAGCTCGTCCAGGCTGGTGGTGACGCGCGGCACTTCCATCTGCTCGGCGACCTCACGCGCTTTGTCGGCGTTGAGATCGCAGACCGCCACGACCTCGAACATCTCCGGCAGCGATTGATACGAGCTAATATGCTGCTTGCCGACGCCGACGCCGACGACGGCGGCTTTTAATCGTTGCGTCATATAGTTAGCTTCCTAGGCGCGTGGCCTGTGCTTGCGCGCGAAGCACCAGCTCTGCCGCCAGAAAACAATGCTCCTGGGTCATCGCGGTCTCCGTGCGGTTGAGTATATCATTGATGAGCTGCTGGCCATATGGCAACACGACATCACTGCAATCGATGTAGCGCGTGGCCTGCTGATCGACCAGGAACAGATGATTCGCGCCGGGCCGTCCCGCGATGTCGACGTTTTTGCGCACCTCGATATAGCCGTCGGTGCCGAGGATCGTCAGCCGCGTGTCGCCCCAGACCGGCAGACCGTCGGGCGTGAACCAGTCGACGCGAATGTAGCCCGTGCCGCCATTGCCGCGCAGCAGCACATCGCCGAAATCGTCAAGCCCTGGATGCTCGGGATGGTGATAGTTGGCAACCTGCGACGCCACAACCTCGGCGCTGGTCGAGCCGGTGAAGAACAAGAACTGATCCGCCTGATGCGAGGCGATGTCGCCGATGATGCCGCCGTAGCGCTCGCGCTGGAAGAACCACTCGGGACGCGTCGGCAGGTTTGCGCGGTGCGGTCCCAGCCCGATCGTTTGCAGCACACGACCGATCGCGCCGGCCTTGACCAGCTCGCCAGCGCGGACGGTGGCGGCGTTCTCGAAGCGCTCGCTGTAGCAGATCGAGTAGATGCGTCCGGTCTCGGCCTGCACGCGACGCGCCTCGGCCAGCTGCTCCAACGTCGTGAAGCCGGGCTTGTCGCTCATGTAATCCTTGCCGTGCCGCATCGCCGCCACACCGATGCGCGAGCGCTCAGCAGGAATCGCCGCGCTGACAATCAACTGGACCGACGGATCTTCCAGGATCTCGGTCTCGCTCGCCGCCACGCGCGCCTGCGGATACTGCTTGCTGAAGTCGGCAAGCAGATCCGGCTCGGCGGCAAACACCGCGACCAGCTCCGCGCCGGTACGCAGCAGCAGATTGACCTGGCCGTAGATATGGCCGTGATTGATGCCGATCACCGAAAAGCGAATCGCAGGATTCTCAGTCATTCGTCGACTCTCCTTGGGATAAGCTAGCCCTTGAGCCCGGTCGTGCTGATGCCCTGCACCAGATATTTTTGGAACATCAGGAACAGAATAAAGGCCGGCAGCAGTGACAGCGCCGACATCGCAAAGATCGCGCCCCAGTTGGTCGCCGCCGCCGGATCGGAGAACGCCCGCAGCGCCAGCGAGACCGGAAACAGTCGCGGCTCGTTGAGGTAGAGCAGCGGCCCGAAAAAATCTTCCCAGGTCCAGTAGAACGAGAAGATCGCCGAGGTGATCAGCGCGGGCTTGATCAGCGGCAGAATGATGCGCCAGAACATGCCGAAGCGTCCGCAGCCGTCGATCTCGGCGGCCTCGTCCAGCTCTTTGGGCAGGCCGCGAATAAACTGCATCATCATAAAGATAAAGAAGGCCTGGCCGAAGAACTTGGGCACGATCAGCGGGTAGAACGTGTTGATCCAGCCCAGCTTGTTGAAAACAATGTACTGCGGAATAATCTGCACCTGCGTCGGCAGCATCATTGTCAGCAGCATCAGCACAAACCAGAAGCCACGCCCGGCAAACGGAATGCGCGCGAAGCCATAGGCCACCACCGCCGACGAGAGCACCGCGCCGATCGTCGAGAAGATCGCGATAATAAACGAGTTCTTGAAGAAGGTCGCGAACGAGATTCCGCCGAAGCCGGCCCAGCCGATCGCGTAATTTTCGGCGGTGAAGCGCTCAGGGATCAGCGATCCGGCGCGTGTGAAGATCTCCGAAATATCCTTGAACGAGCTGGCGATCAGCCACAGCAGCGGGTAGATCATGAATAATCCAAGGAAGATGATCACAAGCTGCACAGCACCTGCTTTCAGCCGGCGCTGGCGTTCGAGCCGTGAGCGCGTTCCAATAGCCTGGCTTGCCATTATGCATCCTCCTTGGAGTCGTAGAATACCCAGTTGTCAGACGTTTTGAAGACCAGGATCGTGAAGAAGCCGATGATGATCAGCAGCACCCAGGCCATCGCCGAAGCATAGCCCATCTGCGACTGCGCGAAGCCTTTCTCGTACAAATACACCGAGTAGAACAGCGCGCGCTGAAGCGGCCCACCGCCGGGAGCGATGATCAGGCCCTGCGTGAAGACCAGAAAGCCGCTGATCAGCTGCATCACCAGGTTGAAAAAGATCACCGGGCTGAGCATCGGCAGCGTAATACTGCGAAACTGCCGCCAGCCGCCAGCGCCGTCGATCGACGCGGCCTCGTACAGCTCCTGCGGGATCTGCTTGAGCCCGGCCAGAAAGATCAGCATCGGCGAGCCAAACTGCCAGACCGCCAGAATAATGATCGGGATCAGCACCGTGCGCGGATTGCCCAGCCAGTTCGGGCCGTCCACGCCGAGCAGCGACAAGCCCAGGTTGATCGCGCCGCTCTCACCGAAGAGCTGCCGCCACATCACCGCCACCGCCACGCTGCCGCCAACCAGCGACGGCACGTAGTAGATCGCGCGGTACAGGCCGACCAGCCGGTAAGCGCCGTTCATGAGCATCGCCACGGCCAGCGCGAAGATCAAACGCAGCGGCACCGAGGTGAACACGTACAGAAAGGTCGTGCGCACCGCGTTCCAGTAGCGCCGATCGCTCCACATCTGCTGGAAGTTGGCCAGTCCGACCCAGCGCGGCGACGACAAAATATCGTAGCTGGTGAAGGCTAAGACCAATGACACAATAATTGGCAAAAAAGTAAAGATAAAAAAGCCGATGAGCCAGGGAGAGATAAAAAGATAGCCCATCAAGGTGTTGTAGCGTTTGCGCGGGCTGCTTGTGCGCCGTACTGTCGCGTTTGGGGTTTTGACTCGGGGTATCGTGCTATGCATCGCCAACCTTCTCGTGATAACAATACACTGTTGTCATCGGGATCGGCCCAGCGGTACCAAGGGAGCGTGTTTGCGGCCACGGCCTGCCAGACGCGACCGCAAACGAGTGGATCCAGTACCGGCTAAGGCGTTCGCTTAAGCGCCGGTAGATTTATTGTGAGGCCAGCAGCGGAGTCGCCTGCTCGCGGAACTGCTTGGCAGCCGCCTCGGGCGTCAGCTCGCCGTAGAGCAGCTGATCGATCAGCGGGTTGTAGACGTCGCTGAGGATCTTGGAGTGCGCCGCCGGATCGGGCGGGTTGATCGGCGCGGCGACCTTCTCGGCAGTCGCGATATACTCGAAGACCTTCTGCTGAATCGCCGGCAGCTCGGGCTGTAGCGCCTCACGCACCGCCGGCGCGATCGGCACGCCACGCTCGGCGGCTAGAATCTTGTTGGCCTCGACGTTGTTGGTGAAGTAGTCGACAAACATCGCCGCTTCTTTGGGATGCTTGGAGGTCGCCGCGACCGAGAAGAACATCGACGGCTTGAGATACACGCCCTGACCGCCGTTGTCGGCCTGTGGCGGCAGCGCAATATTCAGCTCACGATCGCCGCTGGCCGCCGAGATCGCCGCCGGCATGTTGCTCCACACAAAGATCATCGCCGACTTCTTGGTCACAATCAGCGAATCCTCGATGCCGATCGTGCCGCGGCCTGCGTCGAACTCGCGGGTTGGCGTCGCGCCTGACTCCTGCATCTCGACCAGCTTTTGGAAGAATTGTGTGGCCAGCGCATCGTCTTCGTAGCCGAGGCTCTTGCCGTCGTCGCTGTACATCCACTTGCCGTTATCTTTGAGCCAGAGCTTGAAGAACTCGGCGTTGTAGAAGGTTTCCACACCATAGACGTTGAGCTTCTCGTGCAGCGTCGTCGCCGTCTGCTGGAGATCGGCCCACTTCCAATCGGCGCTGGGCTCGGCCACGCCCGCCTGCGTGAACATCTCGGGATCGTAGAGCACGCCGAGCGCGTTGGTGCCGAGGTTGACGCCGTACAGCTTGCCGTCGATCTTGCCGCCCGAAAGCTGCTCCTCGGCCACGCCGTCCAGCTTGATTGTGCCGTCCGCGACGTAGTCGTCCAGCGGCAGCATCAGGCCACGCTTGGCCCACTCGCCGATGCGCGAATAATCCTGCTGCACAATGTCGGGCAGGTTGCCGCCCGCCGTCTGGGTTGCCAGCTTGGTCCAGTGATCGTCGAAGTTACCGTACTCAGGCGTGATTTTAATATTCGGGTGTTCCTTTTGGAACATCTCGATCACTTTGAGCGTGCGATCATGCCGGCTTTGTGAGCCCCACCAGGCAAGCCGTAGCTCGACCTGGCCGCCGGTCGCCGGAGCCGCCGCGCCCGCATCTGAGGCCGCCGGGCTGCTTGCCGCTGTGCTGGCGGCGGGCCTGCCAGTGGTGCCAGTGGTGCCGGTGTCGCTGGGTGCCCCACAGGCGACGATCAGCAGACTAAAGATGACCAGTAAGGGGAGCAGAATTCTTCGCGCGTACATGTTCGTTCCTTTGGTAACTAATGGGAACCGAAAGGTCTTCGTCGATCTCCGTACCACGCATGATCCCTGGATTGTCCCGAAGTAAGTTGATGGCGATCAGCGGTTTGATCTGTGTTTTGCCGGAGTTCTGAGATACTAAGGTTGCTTAGTTACGATAGTGTGTACGATCTCAACTACTTACATATATTATATATAATATAGATCTTTGTCAAGCTGTTTCTTACGAACAGTTATGATTGTTCTTTCGAAGAATTATGATTGACCGACTAGCATATTTAATATATAATATATAATTATTCAACGAACGATCTGCTACCTTGGGGATTACTATGCGCGCATCGACAGTTTCTGAGCAGCGATACCGAACCAAGCAAGAATTTGTGTACCAATCACTCCGCGAATCGATCATGCGCGGCGACCTCAGGCCGGGCCAGCGTCTCAGAATCGAAGACATCGCCCAGCGGCTCGGGGTTAGCCCGATCCCTGTGCGCGAGGCATTGCACATGCTGCAATCCGAGCGACTGGTCGAGAATACACCGCATGTCGGCGCGATCGTCGCCAGCATCTCAAAAGCCTCGATCATCGAAGTCTTTACCGTGATGGAAGGGCTGGAGCTGGTCGCGACACGCACTGCCGCGCAACGGCTCACGCCCGCCGACGTGCAGCATCTGAACGACCTGCTGAATAAAATGGATCAGGCCATAGAATCAGAGGCGCACAACCAGTGGTCGGATCTCAACACGCAGTTCCACACCGCGATCGTGCGCATCACCGGCATGCCGATGCTGCAAGAGATGACCGAGCGCGTGCTCAACCAGTGGGATCGCGTGCGGCGCTACTACCTGAAGGGCGTGCTGATGTTTCGCCTTTCGCAAGCGCAGCACGAGCACCGTTTGATCGTCCAGGCGATGCTCGATCGCGACTATGGGCAGCTCGCGCAGCTGGTCCACGAGCACAACCAGGGCGCGCTGGCTGCGTACACCGAATATCTGGCGCAGGCCACGGACTCCGATCCGAACGAGCTGATTATGGCAAGCTAAATCAGCATTGGCTCGCACGAGCTATCAATGTAGGCAATGTAGGCTGATATAGGTGAGCGCACAATGATCGAGCAGCATATGGCCCGTGACGGCGAAGAGCATCTGGTGCGCGCCAACGATCAGGACTGGATCGTCACCTGGTCGCCGCCGCCAACTGCGCCGGAGGGCAAACCGCACGGCTCCGCCGGTGTTTGTGTCACGTCCACCGGCGAGATTGTCCTGATCAGCGCTAACGGCGTCGATTGGGACTTACCGGCAGGCAGAACAGAGGGCAATGAAACCTGGGAGCAAACGCTGCATCGGGAAATGCGCGAAGAAGCGTGCGCCACGGTTGTCACGGCGCGGCTGCTAGGCTTTGCTCATAGTGTGTGCGTGGCCGGTCCCGAAGTCGGCCTGGCGCTCGTGCGATCCTTCTGGCGCGCCGATGTCCACCTTGATGCGTGGGAGCCACAGTTCGAGATCACGCACCGCCGCGTGATGCCGGCAGCCGAGGCGTTAGGGCATCTGCCGCCGGCATTTCTGCCGATTATCCTGCGCGCGCTCAGCGAGGCGGGCGTTCTGTAGCAAACGTCGCCATCTCACCAGTTGCAGCCCCGACACAGGTGGCGTACCATAGCCGTCGGCCCCGAGCCGGTGTGTCGTTCAGCTGAACGCTCGGGCCTCGGCGCAACTGAGCGCTGGCAATAGCCGCTCTAGGAGTATGCTATGCGACCCCTTCGATATTCCATCAACATCACATTGGACGGGTGCTGCGATCATCGTGTGATGGTCCCGGATGAAGAACTGCACCGCCATGCCGCCGAAACCATCGCCCAGGCCGATGCCCTGATCTTTGGTCGGGTGACGTATGAGCTGATGGAGACCGGCTGGCGTGCGTTCGCACAGACGGGAACGCAGCCTGAATGGATGGAGCCCTGGATGGAAGACTTCGCCCGGACGATCGACGCGGCCAAGAAGTATGTCGTGTCGCGCACCCTGGACCAGGTCGACTGGAACGCCGAGCTTGTGCGTGGTGATCTAGGGAAAACCGTTCAGCAGCTCAAGCAGGAGCCG
>JAFAYS010000038.1 GCA_019240175.1 Chloroflexota bacterium
TCGAGCTCTTGACCGGCGAGCGCGACGATATCGAGGCCCAGGCGATGCAGTTTACCGAGCGTGGCCTGGCGCTGCCGGCGGTTTTGGCCGCAGGCGCGGCGCTTCAGCAGGCGCTGATCGCGGACGGCGACTACGAGCCGCTGGGCCAGATCGCCGAGCGACTGGCGGCGGTGGCCGGCGCGATGAATCGGGCCGAGGTAGCGCTGGTGCGTCAGGAGCAGGAGCAGCTGCGCTCGGCGGTTACCCGCGCGCTCACGGATCGGCAGGCCGAGGCCGAGCGCCTGACCTCGCTGCTCCACGAACTATCCACGCCGATCGTGCCGATCTACGACGGCATTGTGGTGCTCCCGCTGATCGGCGCGATCGACACAGGCCGCGCCAACGAGATCATGGAGCGGCTGCTCGACGAGATCGGCAGGCTGCAAGTCGAGAGCGTGATCATCGATATCACAGGCGTGCCGCTGGTCGATACAAGCGTTGCCCAGCATCTGCTACAAACGGCTCAGGCGGCGCGGCTGCTCGGCGCGTCGGTGATTCTAGTGGGGATTGGCCCGCAGATCGCCCACACGATCACGCAGCTCGGCATCGATCTCAGCGATGTCAGCACGCTGCCCAATTTGCAGGCGGGCGTCATGGTTGCGCTCCGGCGGCGCTACCTGGCGATCCAGCCGCTGCAGCGATGAGATACGCTTCAGCACCAGATTGCGCTCGATCCGCACGGTTGCTCTTTACACGCATACATAGATCCATATAATCAGTAGGGCACGTCGCTGACGTGCCCAGAACGCAACATAGATTCACACAATCGGCGGGTTAGGCATGAGCTTTCATCTTAAAAGCACGCTTCCAGATTTCGCGGCGGAGCTTGAGAACAAACTGATTGCCAAGGGGCTGCCCGCCTATGCGGCGCAGGTCGCCGAGCTGATCGTGACGGATCGCTGCTGCGGTGACCAGATGTGTGCCAGTATGATCTGTGATGGCTACGATGGCGAAAATGTGCCGCTTGAGGAAGAAGATCAAGTGCAGGCCATCCTCGTCGAAGAGTGGTACTTTGTCGTGATCGCGTTCAAAGGCAAGATCGTCAATATCGAGCTACTTGATCGGCCCGAAATACGCGCCGTGCTCGATGAGCTGCTCCCGGTTCGGCCCGAGAAAAACGGCGGGGCTGCTGAGCCGGAAGCCGCCGACGATCGACCAGACGCCGAGCGCCGCTAAGCGAGAGCAACGATGATCGTCGTACAAGAAATCATTAGCGCATGGACCAAGCAAGCGCGGGCGGCGGATGCGGCAACCGCCCGCAACGCTGTACCCCAGCAGCTCGACTTCCCCTGGCTACCGGAGGTCGACTCGGCGTCGGCGCTGGTCCACCACCGCATACGCTTTCACGAGCGTACAAACTTCGGCACGCCAGAGCATGAGATCGACGTGAGCGAAATGATGCCGTTCAACAGGCTTCGCTTTGGCTGTGTGACGATCACGCAGCGCGAGCAGCTTGTCCAGGTAACCTATGCTTACAATGTCTCGTGTGGCGGCGCACCCAAACGCGCCACAGTTCCACGACAGGTGTTTACACTGGCGCGCGGCGAATGGGGTCGTGTGGTGTATAACGGGCGCTGGGGCTGGGGCGCATGGACATACGAGCAAACCACGCTCAACGTCCTCCACGCAGAGAGCTTGACGCAGCCGATCTTCGCGGGTGAGCCCAAAACCATCTTTCGCGATCTCGCCGATCTGCGCTAAGTTCCAGCTTAGCTCCCAGGCGCAGAGTCCGATTCGTTCAGCTTACGGTGCTGCCGCTGATGTTGTAGCGCCGCCAGCGCCTGCTCGGTGGACTCGATCAGCGCAGGATCGGCCTTGAGGCGGCGCAAGTGAAGCGCCTGCGTAAAATACTGCTCGGCACGATCGTACTGCTGCTGATCGAGCGCGTTCTTGCCGGCGTGCTGGTACAGAAAATCCAGCTGTGCCGCAAGCCCCGGCTGATCTCGGCTGGTCGCCAGCAGATCCGCGAACAGCGCATTACTGCGATCGAACTGCCGCTGCCACTGGTACACATGCGCCAGCCGAATGCGATTAACAAAGAGTAGGCGCGGATCATTCAGCTGCTGAGCGAGATCGAGCGCCCGCTGCAAGAAGGTGTGGGCGGCGTCAAAATCATGCAGGACACGCGCCCAAACGCCGCACATGCCGTACGCTTGCGCCCGCTGTCGCGGTTCCAGATCCGCGCGCGTCAGCTGCTCGCTCAGCCACTGGATCGCCTGGCGCATCTCGGCGGGCCGGTTGGCGATGTCGTGGCCGCGCTCGTCATAGCTCACCGAAACATCGAACGGTATCTGATCAATCATGGGAATCTCCCACGGCTTAGCTGCCTAGCTCGCGGTAAAAGATGATCGTGGTATGCAGGCTGCCGTCGGCGCTGCGGGCATACAGCGGAATCGTGCCGGCCTCGATGTAGCCGCGCCGCCGGTACAGACGCTCGGCGTCGTCGCCTTGCCGCGTATCGAGCACCAGCAGACGGCGGCCCTCCTGCGCAGCCAGCGCCTCGATCGCATCCATCAGCCGCTGAGCAATGCCTTGTCGCCGGGCGCGCGTATGCACCAGCAGCTTCTGCACCTCGGCGCGATGGCGCGCGTTTGGCTTGGACGGCAGCTCTAGCTGGACGGTCCCGACGATGCCCTCGGCGTCATGAGCGACCAGCAGCGCGCGGGTTTCGGCTTCGAGATCCGCGCTCACGCCTTGCCAGTAGCTCTGCGCCTCGGATGGAGCCAGCGGCGGCAGAAACCCGACCGACGCGCCGCTCGTTACGGCGTCGTCAAGCAGCTGGATCAGCTCAGCCTGAGCAGCGAGGATCTGCGCGCCGGTCAAACGCTCAATCGTGATCATCATGCACTCCTCGATAATAGATAGCGCTCATCCCTGTGGCATCCGAAGAACCGTGCGTGATTATCGAATAATCATCGCTGATTATCAAATAATTATGGCTGCGCGAAGCATAATCATGCATGATTATCGAAGAGCCACGCGTGATTATCGAAGAGCCACGCGTGATTATCAAACAATTATGCCTGCGCATAAGCTACGCAGGCATGGCAACAAATGAGTAGATCGACGCGCCAAGCAAGACGGCGACGCGTCCTTTTGATGCTCAGCTGCTTATACCAACCACCCGCGACGGCGGCAGATCGTGACAATACCGCAGACGCTCAGCACCAGCAGCACCGCAGCTATCATGCGCTCGCCCGAATCATAGACCGAGACAAAGCCGAACAAGCTCACCAGCGCGATGAAGCCGCAGGCCAAGATGCCGATCCCGCTCAACGCCGCCGTGACGATCGCCTGTCGCGCGCCAAAGCGTACGGTATTGGCGAACGATTGCAAGCTCTGGCCCGGCTGAAGCATAGCGTGCAGCCACACGCCCCACGCGCCCAGCCCCACGACGCCTACGCCGTACACCAGCAGCATCGGCTCGCCGGCAATGAGGGATAACGGTAAGAGCAACAAGCCACTCAGGCCGGTCAATACCATCAGCACCAGCCAGCTGATCGTGCGTGCGCTGCCGACCGTCAGTAGTCCGCCCAGGCCCGTCAGCACCAGCACAGCGCCGATCAGCAGCGGAGGAAAGCCGCCGCGTGCGCCGGCAGCGCCCATCAAGCCGGAGAACAAACCGGCACCGTAGAGCAGCGCCATCGCCGATTGCCAGAGCGCTATGCCCAGGCTGTTCGCTACTGGCTCACGGACTTGCGCGACGCTCGGCTGGCTCACCTGCGCGGCGTGAATCTTTTGTTGATCGTTGAGGATTTGCGAGCGCACGCTGCGCGCGCCGGCCAGGTAGCCGCTACAGCGCTCACAGTGCTGTAGATGATCGGCCATCAGCGCGTGGCTTTCGGGCGTGACCTCGCCGTCCAGGTAGAGCGGGATCAAATCTTGCACCAGCGCGCAGCCCGGAATTTCGGTGCGCGGCAGGCGATATTGTTGCGTCGGGCCGGTGTAGGGCATTTCACTCATGGTCGTTTCCTTCAAGTTTGTCGTAGATTTCGCGGAAACTGAGCCGCGCGCGGTGGATGTTCACTTTAACAGCCGACAGGCTGATCTCCAGAATCACTGCGATCTCGGCGTAGGACAGCTCCTGAAGATCGCGCAGCAGCAACATCGTGCGCTGGCGCTCGGGCAGCAGCGTCATGGCG
>JAFAYS010000085.1 GCA_019240175.1 Chloroflexota bacterium
TGGCGGTGCTGAAACAAGGACCGGACGAAGACGATACCGCGCAGATCTGGCTGTACGAGGGGCTGCTGGGCGAGGGCTGGCAGATCAGCGAGCACAAGCCCGGCGTCGAGTGGTTCATGCCCCTGGCCGACGGCGTGATCTTTCTGGCGCGACATCCCGAGCGGCAGGAGAACCAGCAGCGCAAAGATCGCTTCGGCACCTTCGTGCACTTCGAGCAAGAGAACAGCACGTCGGCGCTATATTATGTCGGGCTGCCAGAGCTGCGCGATTATCAGTTTCAGCAGCGCACGACGACCGAAGAGCAGGCCAAAGAGCTGGTGCGGCCACAGATCGAAGTGAGCAAGCTGCTGCCCGAAATTCTCTCGATCCGCGACGTGGTCGTCTCGCCCGCCGATGACACACTCTATCTCAACTGCTGGAAGCGCGACGATCTTGTCTCCTATCGCGACACCAGCAGCTATCAGATTCGGCTGCATCCGCGCGCGGCGCTGGCCGAGCATATCGCGCGTGAGTCGGCCAAGCAGGCGGCCAAAGCTGATGCCGATGATTCCACGCCAGACGATTCCCCGTCGCCAGCGGACGCGGCATATATGGGCGAGATCACGCGGCTACAGCTGCCGCGCGGCGCTTCCGTGGCGGCAGTCGCTCCCAATGGCGCGGCGCTGCTGATCAGCCATCAAGGCCGTGACGAGCGCATGTACACGCATTTCGATCTGTGGCAGATCGACGTCGAGCCGGCGCTGGCAGCCGGCAGCCCAGCCGATGTGCTGGCGGCGATGCGCAATATCAGCTCATCGCTCGACCGCGTGTTTATGGATCAGTACTGGACCGAGCGCGGCATCTTCGCGTCGTATGTCGACGGCTGCTGCATTCGCATCGCGCAGCTGGGCACTGAGCAGGTGACGCCGCTGGATCTGCAAGGGATCTTCCCGGCGGCGGGCTTTCATGCCAACCAGGCGGGACAGATCGCGCTGATCGGCACCAACGCCGACACGCTACCCGAGGCCTATCTCGCGACGCCAGCCGCCGACGAGACGCAGTGGCAGGTGCGGCAGCTCAGCAATTTTGGCAGCTCCGCCAAAAACTGGGACTGGGGCACGGTCGAGACGATCCGCTGGACGAGCACCGACGGCACCGAGATCGAGGGCGTGCTGCGCAAGCCCGGCAACTTCGATCCCACCAAGCGCTACCCGCTGGTCTTCGTGGTCCACGGCGGCCCGATGTGGTATTCGGCGGCGTATCTGCTGACCAGCTACGAGCGCAACTATTATCCAGCCGTGCAGATGGTGCACCAGGATGTGCTGGTGCTGAGCCCCAACTATCGCGGCTCGGTTGGGCGTGGGCAGGCCTTTGCCGAGCTGAACGTGAATAATCTCGGCATCGGCGATCTGTGGGACATCGAAAGTGCGATCAATTATCTGGCCGAGCAGGGCTATGTCGATCCTGATAACGTCGGCTGTATGGGCTGGTCGCAGGGCGGCTATATCTCGGCCTTTGCGGGGCTGCACTCAACCCGCTTCCGGGCGGTCTCGGTGGGCGCGGGCGTCTCAGACTGGTACACCTACCACATCAGCAACGACGTGCCGCATTTCACCAACGATTATCTTTCGGGCTCGCCGTTCCGCAGCCGCGATCTGTACATCAAAACCGCGCCGATGAGCAACATCGCCAACGCCAAAACGCCCACGCTGATCCAGCACGGCTCAGACGACAAGCGCGTGCCGCTCTCGAATGCGCTTGAGCTGTACCGTGGACTGCGCGAGATGGACGTGCCGGCTGAGCTGTTCGTCTTTCCCGGCATGGGCCATCCGATCACCAAGCCCCGCGAAAACCACGCCGTGCTGCACCAAAACCTGACCTGGTTCAGCCACTACTTGTTGGGCACAGAGCTGGAGCTAGGGTAACAGCTACCCGTTGAGCCGCGCAACCTTGCGAGCAATCTTCCGTACCACAGATCACCTTCGATTCGCGCCGGGATCGAGGGTGATCGTCCATTCACCAGCTACAAGTTGAGGTAGAGACTGTATGAGTTGGTTGCTTGAGTGGGGCAAGTATGCGCTCGTGCCGGTGTACCTTTGGTTTGGCATCGCCTACTGGGTTGGCGCGCGACGCAACCGGCATCCAGAATGGTGGGTGTTTGGTTTTTCCTGGATCTACTTTGGCCTGATCCTGGCGTGGCAATACACCACGTATCGCGGCGAGTTCAGCCCCATTATCGAGACGCTGGTCCTGTTCCTCACATTGTTTCCGCTGATGCGGGTGGTGCTTGATGTCCTGGGCAAAAGCCGGGTTGCTCGCTATGCCTACGCACGCGATCTCCTGCTGTTTCGACACCCTCAGCTTGTCCCATTGCAATCACCCAGAGCGCACTACGAGACAATTGGCGTCTTGCTGCTGGTGCTGCTCGGCAGTGGTATCACGCTGATCAGCACCGGCTTACGGCCCTGCCACCTGCTCGATCGGGCGCTGGACATCAGTGGCTGCCACCAAGCCTTGACGACGCCATCACGGCTGCAAGAGCTGGCTTTTACACAGGATGGGCAATATCTTGCCGCCGCAGGTGACGAATTATATGTTTGGCACAGCAACACCGGGAAGCAGCAGACAGCGCTGTCGCATACAGTAGACGCCAAAACCTTCGCCTTTGCACCGAATAATCAACTGTTCGCCGTCGGCGGCTATCCCTTCTATGTCCAGCTGCGGTCGCTGACGGACAACACCATTAAGCACAGGCTGGCGGTCAGCAGCAGCGCCGCGAGCCTGGCGTTCTCGCCCGACAGCACGTTGCTCAGCGTCGGCAGCTTTGGCGAGATTCAGATCTGGGACGTGGCCGAGGGCAAGCTGCTGCATAAGCTGCCGGTGAATCAAGACGTGTATAGCGTGGTCTTCGCGCCCAACGGTCGCTGGATGGCCAGCGGCGGCCTTGATGGTCAGGTGACGATCTGGAGCGTACCCAACTTTACCCCACTGCATACGTTGGAAAACAACACGACATATCAGCTGGCGTTCTCGCCGGATAGCCAGTGGCTGGCCGCCGCGCAATTCGGTGAGCGCGTGACGGTCTGGCGCACGGCTGACTACCAACAAGCCTGGTGGTTTAGTGGCCCACAAAGCGAGCGGCGACCAGGTGACGGGGAAGATCCGACGCAAGAGCAGATGTTGAGTGTCGCCTACACGCCGGATAGCAAATATCTGATCAGTGGATCGAGCAGAGGCGCAGTGCATATCTGGCAGGTCGCGAATGGACAGCCACACGCCACGCTCCAATTCGACGATCAAGCCCACAACCTCGCGGTAGCGCCCGATGGCCAAACCCTGGCGATCGGCCTGTGGGATAATAGCGTGCGACTATGGCGCTTGCCAGTGGCAGAATCGGCTCAGGCCAGCGCGATCAGCCAGACGCCATAAACCACCAAACCATAGGCTGCATCCGAGCATTGTTTACCCGACACACCTGCGTGCCGCTTCACGGCGTGTAGCGTGTGAGCGGTTGATCGCGCACGATGAACGCTTGACGGCTGGCATATACTCTCGATCTGACAACAGCGTCACCGCCGATTCCGCAACACAAAGGAGCTTTGCATGCAGCGTAATGTCGTCAACCCGTGGCCGTGGCAAGATGCTTTTGGCTTTGTACAGGCTAACGTCGTCGAGGGCGGCCAGCGCGTGGTCTACTGCGCCGGTCAGGCCTCCGTCAGCGCCGACGGGCAGCCACTGCACATGGGCGACCTAGCAGCCCAGATCAACCAGTGCTTTGACAATCTTGAGACCGTTTTGCGCGCCGCCAATATGAGCCTGAGCCAGGTGGTGCGTCTGACCTACTACACCACCGACCTCGACGGGCTGCTGGCGAACTGGAACGTGATCCTGGAGCGGCTCAAGCAGGGCCAGTGCCAGCCCGCGAGCAGTGTTCTCGGCGTGACCAGGCTGGCCTTTGATCTGGCGATCGAGATCGAAGCGACGGCTGTCGAATAAATCCAGACGCTTCGAGGATCGCGACGAGAGCCAGCAGCTAGGACGCGTTCGGCGTCGAAGGAATGCGCACCCATGACCGACATGTATATTCACGGCTACGATGCCCTCGAGAACCAGCGCTTGCAGGATCAGGCCGGCATCCTGGTCGATCTGCTGCACGTCGATACCAGCTACCCGCCGGGCAGCAGCGTGCTTGAGGCCGGCTGTGGCGTGGGTGCGCAAACGGTCACTCTGGCGCAGCGCAGCCCGGCGGCGCGCATCACCTCGATCGATATGTCCGCCGAGTCGCTAGCAGCCGCCAAACGCCGGACAGAAGCAGCCGGCATCACGAACGTCGAGTTTCAGCAGGCGGATATCTTCAACTTGCCGTTTGCCGACGAATCCTTCGATCATATTTTTGTCTGCTTTGTGCTTGAACATCTCACACGTCCGGTCGAGGCCCTGGTGATGCTCAAGCGGCTGCTCAAGCCCGGCGGCACGATCACGGTGATCGAGGGCGACCACGGCACGACGTACTTTTATCCCAGGAGCGCAGCAGCCGACGCGGCGATCCAGTGTCTGGTTACGCTGCAAGCGCAGATCGACGGCAACGCGCTGATTGGCCGGCAGATCTACCCGCTGCTGGTCGAGGCCGGCTTCGACGCGGTACGTGTCACGCCGCGCATGGTCTACGTCGACGCCAGCCGCCCGGATCTAGTCGATGGATTTACGCGCAAAACGTTCACCGCCATGATCGAGGGCATTCGCGAGCCGGCCATCGCGGCAGGTATCATCCAGGCGCAAGACTTCGATGCCGGCATTCGCGATCTTTATCGCACGACCGAGCCCGACGGCGTGTTTTGCTATACCTTCTTCAAGGGCGTGGCGAAGAAGCAGCCCGACGCCTAGCGCTCAGCGGCTCTCGATCGTCTGCGTGGGTCGGATGGGCAGCCGAACTGTGGGTACGCTTGAGGAGAGTGAGCCGAGCAGGAGCAGCCAGCTACCCGGCAGCACGATCCAGGTTTCCCACGGCAGATCGGCGCGCTGAAGCGTAAGCAACGGCATGCCATAGCCCTGCGCCGTTAGAATGAACGCCCACCAGCGCGAGGCCATCAGGGCGATCACGGCCAGCGTCAGCAGCCAGCGCCGCCACGACTGCATGAGTGGCCAAAGCGTCAATAGCACCACAGCTTCCAGGTAGATCAGCCCCCAGCCCACAGGCCGGCCCCAGTACAACAGCACAAAAGCCAGCGCGAAGACGAGCGGAAAATCGAGCCGCTGGCCGCGCACCCTCCACAGCGTCATGCCAACCGCGATCGCCCACAGCGCCAAGGCCAGCCACTGCGCCACCGATGCGGATAGGCCCGTGCTCACCAGCGCCTGCATCGCCGTACGATTCCAAATGCTCATCGGCGTCTGCTGGGCAACTAGCAGCCCAAACCACTGATAGTCCAGCGCATGACGGAAGTAGAAGATCGCCTCCGCACGCCGCGCCGCGCCCCAGCGAATCACTTCGAGCGCGACCAGCAGCAGTGTGACACCGACGGTGATCGCCAGGGTTCTGAGCAGCTGTTTGGTCGGCACTCCCTGACCGATCAGCTGGAAGAGGCCGAACGCGACGAAAAATAGCGCGTAGAACGGCTTGATCACGACGACAAGCGTGATCAGCGGCGCGGCGAACAGGCCGTGCTGACGCCACAGCAGCCAGGCGGCGAGCAACGTCGCGAAGAGCAGCAGCAGCTCGACATTCCCGCCGTGCAGCGATGTGAGAACTTCCAGCGAACACACGATCAGCAGCAGCGCCAGCGGATGACTCGTTGTCTCGCGCAGCCAGAGCCAGGCAAAGCCCAAAATAGACAGCATGAGCAAGCCCGTGAAGATCCACGCGTTGATGTGGAGCTGCATAAGCAGCAGCGCCAGTGACGGCGGATA
>JAFAYS010000861.1 GCA_019240175.1 Chloroflexota bacterium
GATCCACTTTGCGATCTCGATCGTGCTCGGCGCAATCTTCGGGATCATCATGCACCGCCTGCTCCATCTCACGACCGAATTTGGTCTGCCGGCGCTCGCCGGGCTGTGCTACGGCCTAATCATCTTCTTCTTCGCCTACTTCATCGCCCCTCTCGTCAACCCGGTCGTGAACCAGTACAGCATGGCCGCTGTGATCGCGCAGAACCTGGCCTTTGGTATCTGTCTAGGCATCTTCTACTCGATGGTGCGGCCACAGCCATATACCTACCACGAATAAACCGCGAGATGGGCTGCGCACAACGTCGTGCAGCATGCCCATCAACTGCTTGGTGATCAGCCGCAGCGCTCGGGATGCTGCTCACAATATGGTTGATCGCCAGGCAAGCGGCTGCGGTTACGCGACACCCAGCTATAAACCGCGTCTTGCACCTGCCGCACGCCCGGCAGCCGGTAGATCCAGATTGGCAGTCTGGTTCTCAGGATCACTGCCAGCGTTGCATTGATCGCCTCGGCCCCACGGTAGCGCCGGCCATCCGGACTGATCGCCCAGGCCGCCGACTCACATTCCGCGAAGGTCAAACCCACACGCTCGGGCGCGCCTGGCTGTTGAAATGGAACCACCGTCACGCGGCGGCGACGATCGAGCGCCTGCACCAGGCGCACCGACCGCGTTCAAAATCCTCACGATCCATCAAAGATCAACATCACACGCTGTGACAGTACGAAGTCCCGCATCAATGCTCCTGTTTAGCTTGACGTAATATTGGTTGGCCGCAATGGTCCTGCCGATTGGCCGCGCTCCCGGCTCAGCGGGCTCTGGGCCTGCGTGTAGTGTAGCACCGGTAGATCGAGCACTGTGCGCAGACCTGGGCGCAGCTGCATCAAATGTGGGATCGCGCGCACGACCAGCGCTGCGGTTGCCAGATCGCCATGCACGCCGCCGCGCACCAGCATATCGATCGGCGGTGTACCCTCGATGCGGATCGCGTCGTAGGTGTTGGTCAGGCCGATCGCGGTGCGCCAATCCAGGTTTAACACCTCGCGCCGCTCGACAAAGCCGCGCGCTGACTGGTGAATCCCGGCGACCTGCCCCGGCGCGGCGGTGACATAGGGCGTGCGCAGCCAGCTTTCGGCAATAATCGGCTCGGTGTGCTCATCGATGCGATCGAGCTGCCAGCCGAATGCATCGGCGATCATGCGCAGCGAGTGGACCAGCCCCACATGCGGCGTGGTGCGCTGGTGTAGCCAGTCGCGGAAGGCCAGCGGATCGAGGCCCGCGCCGATGCGCTGCTGTAGCGTCACGCGGCGAGTGCTGGCATCGACGACGCGCTCGACGCGCACGCGCTGAATGTCGATGCTGGGCGCGGTCAGCAGAATCGGCAGCATATCCATCACAAAGCCGGGGTTGCTGCCGATGCCCAGCACGGCAACGCCGGCGGCCTGCGCCTCCTCTTCTAAATCCTGGGCTATCTCGGGATGGCTGGCCGGAGGATACACCAGCTCCTCGCAGGTCGAGACGACGCGCGCGCCGACGGCGAGGCAATCGCGAATCTGCGGGAAGACGTCGCGGAGGAATGAAGCTGTCGCGATCACGACGACATCGGGCCGTGTCTGGCGCAGCACATCGCCGGCGCTGGCACGCACGCGCGCTCCCAGTGGCTGCGAGCTACCCAGCAGCTCGCCGAGATCGCCGCCAACCTTGAGCGGATCGCGCTCGATGCCGCCGACCAGCTGTAGATGCGGCTGCTTGAGGATCAGCCGCGCGATGTCTGTGCCGATCTGACCGAGGCCGTACATCACCACACGAATCGGGCGCTGGAGCATACTGCCTCCTTTCTCAACGCTTCAAACGCTGTAGATCCAGCATACTCCTCGCCTCAGAATTTGCAAGAGGATCGGCTAGGGCAGCCGACAAACAAAGGAACAAAGAAACAAAAGAACAAAGGTGAGTTACCAGCATCTTTTTGTTCTTTTGTCGCTTAGGCTGGCCCTCACCCCTGGCACTACCGTGCCTTCCCCTTCCCCGAACCTCCGCCGGGTTCGGCGTCGGTTGCGGCAGGCGAGGGGAAATTTGCCGTACCGCTTTGTTCCCTTGTTCCTTGATTCTTTTGTTCCCTCGTTCACGGCGCAAGTCGCTCCACCGTCCAGCGCTGGTCATCGCTCAGGCGGTAGCGCAGCCGATCATGCAGTCGGTTCGGTCGGCCTTGCCAGAACTCGATTGTGCCTGGCACAACGCGGTAGCCGCCCCAATGTGGTGGTCGCGGGACGTCTTGATCTGCGTACTGAGTGGTAAGTGCCGATAATCTTTGTTCTATCACATCACGACCTGAGATCACCTGGCTCTGCGGCGAAGCCCACGCGCCCAGGCGACTACCCGCCGGACGACTGGCGAAATAGTCGTCGGACTCCTGGGGTGACACGCGCTCTACGCGACCCTCGACGCGTACCTGCCGCTCTAGATCGGGCCAGAAAAAAACCAGCGCCGCCCAGCCGCTAGCTTCGATCTCGCCGCCTTTGCGGCTGTGATAGTTGGTGTAGAACACGAAGCCGCGCTGATCGAAGCCTTTGAGCAGCACAACGCGCGCAGATGGCTTGCCGTCGGGCGTGGCAGTCGCCAGCGTCATCGCGTTTGGCTCGGGGAGCTGCGCGGCCAGCGCGTGGTCGAACCAGACCCGAAACTGAGCGAATGGATCGGCGGCGACCTCGGTTTCGCTCAGACCGTGCTGGGTGTACTCGCGACGAAGATCGGCGATCGACATACAGCGTCCTTCTCTAAATAATCGATAATCAGTAGTGTAACACCGTCGTCGGTAGGTCAAAGCGGAAGAAGCTTGCGGCAAAGCTTGAACTTAAGTAGCCTTGAAACCATGGTATGCGCGTGTTATGGTTCTGCGCGGCGAAGTCGGCGCACAATGGGGTTGTGCTGCTCGTGTGGTAGCAAGGTAAAGGAAACGATCGAGTGAGTAGGACAACCGGAGCGCGAGCACAGGCGGGAAGCCGCCATCTGTGGCTGCCGATCGCCGTATCTTTTGCGGCGTTAATGTTTATTGGGCTGAACGACGGAGCGGTTGGCGTGTTGCTGCCGAGCTTGCAGGAGCACTTTGGCCTGGACAAGCGCACCGTCAGCTTTATGTTTTTTTCCAGCACCTGCGGCTATCTGATCGCGGCGTTCAGCAGCGGCATGCTCGTCGAGTGGCTGGGCCGCCGGCTGTTCCTGTCGCTGGGTGGTCTTGCGCTGGCCGTAGGCATGCTCACGATCTCGACGGTTCCGCCGTGGATAATCGTGCTGCTGGCGCTGCTCTTCGTCGGCTTCGGCGTGGCGATCGTGGATGCCGGACTGAACGCTTACGTCGCCTCGCTGCCCAACAACACGGCGCTGCTCAACTATCTGCACGCCTTCTACGGTGGTGGTGCACTGGCCGGGCCGATCCTGACGTCGAGCATTCTAGCCGCAAGCTGGGGCTGGAACCGCGTCTACGCCGTTATGGCAGCGCTGGCGATCGTACTGGCGGTCGGTCTGGCGCTGGCCTTTCGTGGCGACGGTAAAGCGGCTGCTCGTAGCGCGAAGGAGCAGCACGCGGGCGGCAACGTGATGAAGGCGGCGCTGTCCCTGCCGATCGTGTGGGTGGCTGCGCTCTTCCTGTTTCTCTACGTCGGCGTCGAGGTCAGCGTCGGCAGTTGGACGTATAGCTTTCTGACCGAGGAGCGCCAGATGGCGGCGCTGGTTGCGGCCTGGCTGGTCAGCGGCTATTGGTTCGGGCTGATGCTGGGACGGCTGGTGCTGGGCAGCATCACCGAGCGGCTGGGCCATTTTCTGGTGATTCAGCTCTGTCTGGGTGGAACTGTGGTGGGTCTGCTACTGCTGTGGCTGGTGCCGCTCACGCCGATCGCCGCGTTTGGCCTGGCGCTGACGGGCTTTAGCCTCGGCCCGATCTTCCCGACGCTGATCGCCGTAATCTCGCAGCTGGTACCCAACCGCTTAATCGCCAGCGCGATCGGCTTTATGACCAGTCTCGGCGCGGGCGGCGCGGCGTTCTATCCGTGGCTGTCGGGCAATTTGGCGAACGCCTTCGGCATCTGGACGATCCTGCCGTTCGTGATCGGCCTGACGGTGCTAGTACTGGGCTTGTGGCTGCTCTTCCAGCTCTACGCCGGCAAGACCCAGCGATCGATGGCGCGCGATCTGGTCGAGCCCAGAGCATGATTGTCGCTGCTCAATGCCCAAAAACCGTGCCCGACTCAGCGCTGAGTCGGGCGCGGTGCTTTGGGCTTAGGTGACGACCGGCGTTGTGTCGGCGTAGTTCTCATAGAGCCGATCGGTGACGGCCTGGCCGATACGCTGAACGCTGGTATAGATGTCGCGATACGAGGTGTAGATCGGCGCGATGCCCAGGCGCAGATTGTCGGGCGCGCGAAAATCGGGCAGCACCTTGAGATCGTTGATCAAGGCCAGATCGATGCGCAAGCCCTCGGCATGGCCGATCGAGACGTGCGATCCACGCTGTTGAGTGTCGCGCGGAGTGTTGAGGCTGAAGCCCAGCGGTGCCAGCAGCGCATCATACAGCCCGATCAGGTACTCGGTCTGTGCGATCGACTTGGCGCGCAGTTGATCCATGCCCGCTTCCAGCAGCAGATCCACACCTGGCTCGATCAACGCCAGCGAGGCCAGCGGCTGCGTGCCGGTAAGGAATTTACGCAAGCCGGCGGCGGGCTGGTAGTTCATATCAAACTGAAACAGATCTTTGTGGCCCATCCAGCCCGAGATTGGATTGCGCAGCCGCTCCTGAAGATCGCGGCGGATGTAGAGAAAAGCCGGCGCGCCGGGACCGCCGTTGAGATATTTGTAGGAGCAGCCAATTGCCAGGTCGACGTTGGCCGCGTTGAGATCCACGGGCACCGCGCCGATCGAGTGGCTGAGATCCCACAGCACCAGCGCTCCCGCCGCGTGTGCCGCCGCCGTCAGCTCAGCGATGTCGTACATGTAGCCGCTTTTGAAGACCGTATGCGAGAGCGTCAGCAGCGCGACCTGCTCATCCAGCGTTTCCTGAATCGCTGCAACCGGGCCGTGAATCCCATCCGGCGACGCGATCATATCGATACGATGCTGCCGATCCAGCAGATCGATCGCGCCCTGAAGAATATAAAGATCTGATGGGAAGTTCAGATCGTCGGTGACGATACGTGAGCGACCTTCCCCGAAACGCAGCGCGGCGACCGCCAGCTTGAACAGATTGATCGAGGTCGACTCCGCGACCAGCACCTCGTCGGGCTGCGCGCCGATCAGCTGAGCGATCTTCGCTCCGACGCGCTCCGGCAACGTGAACCAGCCTTCGTTCCAGCCGCGAATCAGGCGCTCGCCCCACTGATGATCGATAAAATCTTTGGCGAGCGCCTGGGTAGCTTTCGGCAGCCGTCCCAGCGAGTTTCCATCCAGATACAGCAGGTCGGGATCGGCGATCACAAAGCGCTCGCGGAAGTGCGCCAGTGGATCGCGCTGATCAAGCTGATCCGCGTAGGCTGGATCGGTTTGTACAAGCATAGTCCTGATTCCCCTTCAATCGTCGGCGCTGAGTCGAAGCGCGGTTTGCGGCGCTATAAGTTCGCGCGAATCGCCCACAGATCCGGCAGAAACGGCTTGATTGTCGCGGCCAGATACGCCGCACCGCTCGATCCGCCGGTGCCGTGCTTAATGCCGATTGTGCGCTCGACCATTTTAACATGCCGGTAGCGCCACTCCTGAAAGCCCTCGTCGATATCCAGCAGCCGCTCGCAGATGGTGCTGACCAGCTGATTATGCCGGTACACATCAATCAAGATCTGCTGCACGGCCTCGGACGGCTCTAGTGGCTGCGTCACATCGCGATTCAGCTGATCTTCGGGCACCGCGTAGCCGTTGAGCTTCAGGTAGGCTAAAAACGCGTCCCAGAGCGTCGGCTCTGAGTAGCGCTGCATAAGCCGCTCACGACCCGGCATTTCTTCGGGAAACTGCTGCATGATGTTTGCGCGCTTATGGCCCAGCACAAACTCGATCTCGCGGAACTGCAGCGATTGAAAGCCGCTGGCCGACTC
>JAFAYS010000369.1 GCA_019240175.1 Chloroflexota bacterium
TACACCGCGACCTTTATGCCCAAGCCGCTCTTCGGCGACAACGGCTCCGGCATGCACACGCATCAAAGCCTGTGGAAGAACGGCGATCCGCTCTTCTTCGACGAGAGCAAGTACGCGCTGCTCAGCGATATGGCCCGCCACTACATCGGCGGTATCCTGCTGCACGCTCCTGCGCTGCTGGCGATCTGCGCCCCGACCACCAACTCGTATCGCCGGTTGGTTCCGGGCTTCGAGGCACCGATCAACCTGGTCTACTCGCAGCGCAATCGCTCCGCCGCCGTGCGGATTCCGACCTACTCATCTTCGCCCAAGGCACGCCGCATCGAGTTCCGCGCGCCGGACCCGACCTGCAACCCGTACCTGGCCTTCGCGGCAATGCTGATGGCCGGCCTCGACGGCGTCAAGCGCCAGATCGAGCCGCCCGCGCCGATGGACGAGGATATCTACGAGCTTTCGGCGGCGGAGAAAGCGCACGTCAAGGGCACGCCCGGCTCGCTCTCCGAAGCGCTGGCGGCCCTGGAAGACGATCACGGCTTCCTGCTCGAAGGCGGCGTCTTCACCGAAGATCTGATCGCGACCTACATCGACTACAAACACTCCAAAGAGGCCGTCCAGATCGCGCTGCGCCCGCATCCTTACGAGTTCTTCATGTACTACGACGCCTAAGATCCAGGCCGGTTGACTCGAAAGGCATCAGGGAGCGCCTGCGACACGCACAGCACCTGAGGCCGGAAGTGAAGAGCGTAAGGCGACAGCTGGGCAGCTGTTGTACCAACACAGAAAGGAAACAAGCGAGCGAGGAGCGGGCGGTTGCCAACTCCTCGCTCACCTGTTACTCCCGTATGAATAGCTGTTCTATTCGCGATCTCCTCCGACTGGCTCTGCCGCCCGGCACGCGGCTGCTCACGCCCAAGCGCGGCTTGAGACAGCCGATCAGCTATGCCCTGAGCCTGCGTGTCACACCGCCGGCTTTTCCCACACTGCGCGGCGGCGAACTGGTTTTGCTCTCGCTTCAAGAAGCGCTGGCCCTCGACGAGAGCCTGACGCTGCCCAATATCGTCGCGCGGCTGGGCGAGGTTCGTGTCGGCGCGATCGCGTACGTTGGCGCGCCAGACACGGCGGCGATTGCGGCGGCGACCACGCTTGACCTGCCACTGCTGCAACTGCCGGACGGCGTGCATCTAAAAGCCGTCGAGCGCGATGCCCTGTATCTGATCAATAGTCCGGATCTGCAAATCGAGCGCCGCGCCGCGCAGTTTTATCACGCGCTCACACTTCAGGTCGCCAGCGGCACGGGCATCGAGGCGCTGCTCACCACGATCCAGGCGGCGACTGATCGGCCAGTGGCGCTCTACAACCCGGCGGGCGATCTGCTCTACCAGCTCGGCACGCAGTCCAGCAAAGAGCTGTTTCATGACCTGCGACCCGCCACGCTGATCGATGCAAATCTCAGCGGCCATCCGTTCATCGTGAAGGGCATTGGACAGAGCGCGACAATCCTGGGCTATCTCGCGCTGGCGGGCAGCAATCTGGATCTGTGGGACGATACCGCCGCAGGACAGGCAGCGGCGGCGCTGCATCTTGAGCTTGCCAAACAGCAAGCCGTCGAGTCGGTTGAGGCGCGGCTGGGCGGTGAGTTTCTCCAAAGCATCATCAGCGGCAGCCCGACCAATCTGGTGGCGCTTCAGGAGCAGGCCGCCGAGCTCGGCTATAACCTGCACCAGCCGCACGCCGCGATCCTGATCGCTTCCGCCGACGGCAAGCTCAGCGCGGACAAGCTTCGCGACCGGCTCCAGGCGCTGCTGCGTCGTGAGCAGATGAGCGCGCCGCATGTGCTGTACGATCAGACCGTGCTGTGCCTGCTACCGACCGACGAGCAGTTGGAGCAAGCCTGGAAGATCGTGCGGCTGCTGGCGGATGAGCTGACGATCAGCGCCGGCATCAGCCAGCCGGCTACCACGATCGGCGAGTGGCAGCGCCGCTACAACGAGGCTACCCAAACCCTGGCTTTGGGCCGGCACTTGTTTGGACCGTACAGCCTGACCGCCTTCCGCGATCTGCATATCTACCGGCTGCTCTTCGAGCTCCGCGCCTCGCCCGAGCTGTGGAGCTTTTATCACGCCACGCTCGGCACACTGATCGAGTATGACCGCGAGCATCGATCCGCCCTGATCGAAACGCTGGAGGCCTACTTCGCCGTCCAGGGCAACCTGATTCAGGCCTCCGAGCGGCTGCATATCCACCGTAACACGCTGCTCTACCGGCTGCGGCGGATCAGCCAGCTCAACGGCATCAATCTTGAGTGCGCCGAGGAGATGCTGGCGCTACAGGTCGCGCTAAAAGCGCACCGCGTGCTGCACACCATGCGCGAGCCGCCAGCCGATCAGCGCGGAATTGCCGCCGCAGCCCAGCCCACCGCCTCGTCGTTTGGGCGCGAACGTTTGGGCGCGCTGTCCGAACTTGTTATGCCGCGCAACGGATCTTCCCCCAAATAAACATCCTTCAGGCCAGGCTCAGCCCCCCAGCTTGGCCCTGCTGCTGTTCTCACACTTTGATCCATTCGCGAATACCAATCACAAACTTTCCTCGCCGAGGATGCGGCGCGGCATAGCGCGGTTAAAAAGATACGCGGGCATGCTGCATGGCATGCCCGCTCCATCAAACGACTCCTGTGTTGCTAGCGCTTAGCGGTTGTTGTACAGCGCCGTGATCAGCTCACCATTGCTGGTATCGCCGCTCAACTCCCAGAAGAACGTGCCGCCCAGGTTCTGGTTCTTCATGTAGGTCTGCTTGCTGGCCAGCGTGGCCGGGGTGTCATAGCCCC
>JAFAYS010000427.1 GCA_019240175.1 Chloroflexota bacterium
CTCGCAGCTGCGCTTCGATGTCGAGGCAGATGTCAATGAGACCACGTCGATCGTGTACACGGCCAAGAGCAGCGGCGATCAGTCGGCGGTCGTGATCTTCGGCGGTGGATCGCCCAAGAACTTCATCCTTCAGACCGAGCCGCAGATCCAGGAGATCATGGGCATTCCCGAAAAAGGCCACGACTACTTCATCCAATTCACCGATGCGCGCGTAGATACAGGTGGATTGTCCGGCGCGACACCCAGCGAGGCAATGACCTGGGGCAAAGTCGATCCGGATCAGCTGCCGGACACGATCGTCTGCTACACCGACTCGACAATCGCAATGCCGGTGCTGGCGGCGTATGTGCTGGACGTGTGCGAGCCACGCCCACTCAAGCGCCTGTACGATCGCCGCGAAGAAATGCTGGCGCGGCTCAAGACGGCCTATCAGCAGCACGCGCCGCTCGACGACGTCGCCGATCTTCAGCCGGACGAGACCGGCGGCACAGCTGTCGGGCGCTCGCATCCGCATCCTGAGGGCTAAAACGGGCGCGGGACCGAGCATCTGCTCAGTCCCGCTTGCCTGACAACACGTTGATGAGCTTGGAGCGCTACGCTTCAGTGCTGGCCGGCTTGATGTGCAGCTGGCGCTCAAGATCGCGGATACGATCGCGAATCTGATCGGCGCTCATGGCTTCGCCCTCGCGGGTGGTGGGCTGCTCGCCGTCAGGAAGCGGCGCGCCCTGCTCTAGCAGCTCAAGCGTCTTTTGCAGGTGTCGACGTTCGGCCAACATCTGCTGGCGATACACTCGTTTTTTATCTTGTGGCATTGGACAACTCCCGTTTTGCTCAAGTATACCACCTGCCCGTCGCAGCATTACAGCGGGTTCAATGCCACAGATTCCGCGCCATTCAGCAATGATCGAGGAGAGTTGATTCGATGTCATATGAGTTTTTGCCGCCGTTGAACTTTCTAGGCTTGCCCGAGGAGCACAGTGATCGTGAGCATAGCCGCGTGCTAGTGCTGCCCGTGCCCTACGAGCTAACCACCAGCTACGGCCAGGGCACGCGCAACGGGCCACGGGCGCTGCTGGTCGCCTCGCAGCAGGTAGAGCTGTACGACCGTGAGTTCAAGGGCGAGCCTGCGCTAAGCTATGGCGTGCATACGCTGCCGTTTCTCGCACCGAACTACCGCGATCCTGAGACGGCCCACGCCGAGATTGCGGCGGCGGTCGCGGCCCACGCCGGCGAGGCGCTGCTGTGTGTAATCGGCGGCGAGCACTCGATCAGCGGCTCGGTGGCCAAAGGCTTGCAGCAGGTTTTTGGCGAGTTCGTCACGGTGCAACTCGACGCCCACGCCGATCTGCGCGACGAGTACGAGGGCACGCCCTACTCACACGCCTCGGCCATGCGCCGCGTGATCGACAACGGCGGCGGCCCGGTGCTTCAGCTCGGCATCCGCTCGCTGAGCGTAGACGAAGCCGAGTTTATCGCGACGCAGCCCGACAAAGTCGAGACCTTTTTTGCCGAAGATATCCATGCGGGCAAACATCTTGAGCGGCTGGCCGAGTTTGTGCGCGGTCGCCAGGTTTTTCTGACGATCGACATCGACTGCCTTGACGCGTCGCTGATGCCCGCGACGGGCACGCCCGAGCCGGACGGCATGACCTGGAACGAGGTTTTGGAATCAGTGCGGCTGGTCGCGGCTAACGCCGGCAAGGTGATTGCCTTTGATGTGATGGAGCTCGCGCCGATCGCCGGCATGCAAGCGCCGGATTATCTGGCCGCCAAGTTGACGTACAAAGTGATGAACATTTTGCTGGCAGACTCGTCTAAGCAGGAGAACAGCTAAAGAACAAAGCCGGTGCCCTCTGGGCGAAGAACAAAGGAGTATTAGGGCCGTGCTGGTCAACGTTTGTTCTTGAGTTGTTCTTTGTTCTCTCGGATCGCTGCTGAACAACCTTTCGACGCAAAGCTCGACCTGGATCTGGTATGGCTGAGATCATAAGCTTCACATTGTCGCTGCCGCCGAGCATCAATAGCCAGTACGCGACCGTCAACGGTCGGCGCGTGCTGAGCCGCACCGCGCAGCGCTGGAAAAAAGAGGCCACGCAGGCGCTCGATCGTCTGGTGCTGCCCGAGCCGTTTGTGGCGACGCTGCAAAAAGGCTATCTCGCGCTCTTCATCGATTTCTACTTCGAAACACCGCTGCGGCGCGACCTGGACGGCGGCCTCAAAATTACGCAGGATGTGATCTGCCAGGCGCTGGGCATCGACGACCGGCGCGTGGTGGATATTCATCTGGTGAAGCGGATCGATCCGCTGCGGCCACGGATCGAGGTCGAGGTTGAGGCGCTAGACGACTGGGCCTTTGAAGACGAGCGGCAGGTGTTATAAGCCGGTTATCAGTGTACAGCGCCGCGATGATTGGTACAATATAGCAGCATGAGACAGGAGCGACACATTCGTATGCCTCAAGCAACTAAGCGCCGCCATGTCCAGCGCTCGATGATCAGGCGGATTCTCGGCTGGAGTTCGATCGTTCTGGGCTTGCTCGGCATTGTGCTGCCGGTGTTGCCCGGCCTGATTTTTATCGCCGTCGGCATTGTGCTGCTCGGCCCGCACGACCCAGCGCTGCGGCGGATGGCGATCGCGATTCGCATGATTCTCCGCCGTTGGAGCCAGGCCAAACAGCGCCATATGCGCGAGATCGGGCGCTTCGCGCGCCGCCGCTACTGTGAGCAGCGCAACCTGCTGAGGTCGCATTTGCACCAGCACGAGCACGGCGGGCAGAGCTGGCGCGGCCACTATGTATTACTGGCGATCACTCTAGCAGCCCTCGCGATCACCGCCGGTATCGGCTTTTTTGTATGGCATGCGATCTTGTAAGCGCGCGGCCCTCGCCGTTTGTACGGAGATAGATCGTGTATAATACTGCGCGATGACCATAAGGTTTGTTGTATGAGCCAACTAGGCGCGCGATTTCGCGAAGCTCGTGAGGCGCGTGGAATCACGCTAACCGAAGCCTCGACCAGTACCCGCATTTTGCTGCGGTACCTACAAGCGCTTGAAGAAGGCGATTTCAATCAATTGCCGGGCGATGTCTATGCCCGTGGGTTTATACGAAACTACGCGCAGTTCTTAGACCTGCCCGCCGACGAGCTGATCTTGCTCTACCGTCGTGAGCGGGGAGCGCCCACCGATCGCATTCAGGTTGTGCCGGCAGCGGTGCCGCCACGCACAACTTCGTGCTTGATTCCGAGCGCGTTTGTTTCGTTTTTCGCGATTCTGGTGATGCTCGGCGTGCTCTACCTGGTGCTGCAAGCGACTGGACTGATGCAGCCAAATAACCAGGTTGCCCAGAGCGCAACCTCGACTCCCGCCATTCCGACCGCAACGCAGTTCCCAACCGCCACACTTCAGCCTTCGGGAACACCGCCGAGTCAGCTGCCGCCGGCACCCACGCCCACCACCGATCCCAACGCTCCGCCGCCATCGCCTACGACTGATCCAGCCGCCAGCCCGACGCCAAACCTGTCAGCGCCGCTGGTCGTCGAGGTGCGCATCGCGCCGAACGCCGCGCGTGGCTCGTGGATGGAAGTGCGGGTTGATGGACGCACCGACTACACCGGCACGCTGCTGGCCAATGCCAGCAAAATCTTCCAGGCTCAGAGCGAGGTTTCGCTCGTCGTGGGCGATGCGTCGGCAGTTGAGCTGATCGTGAACGGGCAGAGCCGCGGCATGATGGGCAATGTCTCGGGCGGCGTGGCCCGGCAGACGATTCAAGCGCCTAATCCAACAGGGAGTACACCATAAATGCCAGCCGAATCGACCTTTGATATTGTGTCCGAGTTCGATCGCCAGGAGCTTGTCAACGCGGTCGATCAAACTCAGCGCGAAGTCCGCACGCGCTACGATCTCAAAGAAAGCAAGACCGAGATCGAGCTTGGCGACGACGATATAACGATCACGACCGACTCTGAGATGCATCTCAGCGCGATCCGCGACCTTCTGGAGACCAAGGCGCTGCGGCGGAACCTGTCGCTCAAAATCTTCGACTACGGTGAGGTCGAAGAGATCGGCGGGCGGCGCATCAAGCAGGTGATCACGCTGCAACAGGGCATCAGCGACGAGCTGGCCAAGAAGATCCAGAAGCTGATCAAGGAGCATCACAGCAAGGTGCAGGCGCGCATCCAGGGCGACACGCTGCGCGTCGGCAGCAAGAATCGCGACGATCTACAGGCGGTAATTCGCACACTGCGCGAGCGCCAGGATGATTTTCCCGTGCCGCTGCAATTTACAAATTATCGGTAAAATACTTGGGAAGAACCGGGTGCCCTCCGGGCGAACAAAGAACAAAGAACAAAGGGATGAGCACCGTTGAATTGCATTCAGGCGCTTTTGTTCTATGTTTGTTTGTTCTTTGTTCTCCGGTATAACCTGAGATTACGAGGAGAGATCATCAGGGGCGCGAGCCGCCCCTCTTTGATGCCAGCGAAACGCTGGATTGATACAATTTATGAACTACCATTTGATTACACTCGGCTGTCCCAAGAACAACGTGGACAGCGAAGGAATGCATGGGCTGCTGCTGGCGCAGGGCCATCACGCGGTTGGCTCGCCCGAGCAGGCCGATGTTGTGATTGTCAACACCTGCTCGTTTATTCAAGCGGCCCGCGACGAGACTGTCGGCGTGCTGCGCGGCCTGGCTAAGGCCAAGCGTCCCGGCCAGCAGCTAATCGCGGCGGGCTGCATGGCCGAAAGCCACCGTGAGCAGCTGACGCACGACGTGCCCGGCATCGACGCCACGCTTTCGACCAAAGAGTGGATGCGCATCGGCGAGGTGATCACGCCCGGCAACGCCAAGCGCGCCAACAACATGATCGAGCTGATGCCGATGAGCGCCGCGCCCCAGGCGGTCAAACCGGCCAAGTCGATGATCGAGCTAATGCCGATCACCGCGCAGCCCGTAGCCGCGCCGCAGCCCGAGCCGATCACGCTGGGCAACTATGGCGACTGGCGCACCACGCCGATCAAGCGGCATATCACTGGCCCGTCGGCCTATCTCAAAATCTCGGACGGCTGCAACCTGCGCTGCGCCTTCTGCGCGATTCCGTCGTTCAAAGGCGATTTGCGCTCCAAGGCCATGGGCGCGATCCTGGGCGAGGCGCGTGAGCTGGTCGAGGGCGGCGTCAAAGAGATCATCCTGGTCGCGCAGCATCTGACCGACTATGGTCGCGATCTCAAGATGCAGGATGGCCTGGCGACGCTGCTGCGCGAACTGTGCCAGGTGGTGCCTGACGATCGCTGGATTCGCCTGATGTACGCGTATCCCTCGTCGATCACGCCCGGCGTGATGCAGGCGATCGCCGACCATCCGCAGATCGCGTCGTATCTCGACATGCCACTGCAGCACGCTCACCCCGACACACTGCGCCGCATGCGCCGGCCACCGGACACCGACAAGACCAAGCAGATCATCCGCGATCTGCGCGCCACGGTGCCCAACATCGCCATTCGCACGACGTTTATCGTCGGCTTTCCCGGCGAGACGCGCGACGAGTTCGACACGCTGCTCTCGTTTTTGGACGAGATGGAGTTCGATCGCGCGGGCTTCTTCAAGTACTCGAACGAGCCGGGCACGCACGCGGCCACACTTGGCGGCCAGGTCAGCGACCGCGTCAAGCAGCGCCGCTTCGAGAAGGCCGGCGCGCTACAGCAGCAGGTTTCGCTGCGCAAAAACCAGCGCTGGGTCGGGCAAACGCTGCGGGTGCTGGTTGAAGGCACCGGCGACGCCGAGGGCCGTCCTGTGGTGATCGGACGCTCGTTCCGAGACGCGCCGGAGATCGACAATTTTGTGTGGGCATTCGGCGAGGCGGCAGTCGGCTCATTCGTCGACGTAACGATCGATCAGGCCAACGCCTACGATCTGTGGGGCAGCATCGTCGGGCAGGCAGACGCAGGACGAGCAGCAGCCTAGGCAATAACAAGCAAAACGGCAGTGCGCGATGCACTGCCGTTTCGTCTGCAACTCAAAAGGTACTGGCCAGCAAAGGCTAACTCGCGGCGCGGAGCTGAAGTTCGCGCTGCATCCGTTGGAGCCGCTGCGGATCGTTCCGGGCCAGGTAGTCAAGCAGGTAATCGATCGTCTCGTCTTCGTAGTCGTCCATTAGGCCGTCGAGCACGCGCTGCACCATCATCGACTCGAAGTCATCTTTGGTGACAGCAGGAGTATACACGTAGGCCAGGCCATCGCGGCGACGATCGAGAATGCCCTTGTCGGCAAGGCGGGTCATGGTTGTCATCACGGTTGTGTAGGCAATGTCGGGCTTTTCTGGGCTATCTTGCAGTCTGCGATGGACCTGCTTGACCGTGATCGACTTTTCACGCCAGACGATCTGCATAATTTTGGTTTCGAGTGGCCCGAGAACTTTAACCAGACCACCTGCGGCGGGCTTGAAGCGGAATTCAGGTTGTCGTGTCATACGCGGCTCCTTTCAAAGGCAGCTTTCTTGAGTTGCACTATGTAGTGTAGCCGCAGGCCGTACGCGTGTATAGGTTGGGGGATTACGGCCTCATTACAAGCAAGTTGGGCGGGAGAGCTATGGATTATCGAGACATACAGCAACAGATCGTCGCGGCCATGCGCACCACATTTCCTGAAACGCGGCCAGAGCTACAGCCGTTCTACGCCATGATGCAGTACCATCTGGGCTGGCTGGACGAGCGCTTCGAACCTGCGAACGCCAGCAGCGGCAAGCTGATCCGTCCGCTGCTGGTCGTGCTGGCGAATCAGCTCTTCGGCGGCCACAACGATCAGGCGCTGCCGCTGGGTGCCGGCATTCAGCTGATCCATGATTTCTCGCTGATCCATGACGATATCCAGGACAATAGCGCGGTGCGTCGTGGTCGCAAGACCGCCTGGAAGCTTTGGGGCGTGCCGCAGAGCATCAACACCGGCGACGGCATGTTTGCCCTGGCCCACTGCGCTGTGCATCGGCTGAGCGACACGGGCGTGCCGGCGCATCGTGTGCTGCGCATCTTGGCCGACTTCGACCGCACGATCTTGCAGATCTGTGAGGGCCAGTATCTGGACATGGCCGCTGAGGGCCAGATGGATGTGCCGATCGAGCGCTATGTCGAGATGATCCGCCGCAAAACCGCGATGCTCACCGCCGCCGCGACCGGACTGGGTGCGCGCATCGCGACCGACGACGAGGAGCAGATCGCGGCAATGTGGGAGTTTGGCGAGGCGCTGGGTCTGGCTTTTCAGATGCGCGACGATCTGCTGGACATCTGGGGCGATCCCAAGGTGACGGGCAAGCCCTACGCCGCCGATCTGGTGCAGCGCAAGATGAGCCTGCCGGTGATTCATGGCCTCGCGCACGCCGACAACGCCGACCGGGAGCGCTTCATCGAGCTGTATCGCCAGCCCGAGCTGAGCCACAGCGAGATCGAGACGCTGATGGCGATCCTGGATCGCAGCGAGTCGCAGACGTATGTTGAAGGGCTGGCGCGTGACGAATCCGAACGCGCGATGCAGGCACTGGATCGCGTGGTGCCGCTCAATCCTGCCGCGCTGGACGAGCTACGGACGCTGGCGGAGCAGCTGCTGGAGCGCGCGCACTAGCGCATGGCCGCGCCGCTGCATATTCTGATGATCACCGGCGAGTATCCGCCGGCGGTCGGTGGCGTTGGCGATTACACGCGCCAGCTTGGGCGGGAGCTGATCACGCAGGGGCAGCGGGTGAGCGTGCTGACGAACGGCCCGGCCAACGAGCGCGATGGTCGCGACGAGCCCGCCGTGATTCCGCTCGGCGGGGGCTGGGGCTGGCGCTCCTGGTCGCAGGCGCTGCGCGTGATCCGGTTGCTCACGCCCGAGATCGTGCACATCCAGTACCAGACCGGCGCGTTCGACATGCAGCCGGCGATCAATCTGCTGCCTTGGCGATTGCATCGGCTGCCCAACCGTCCGCGCATCGTCGTCACTGCCCACGATTTGCGGCTGCCCTACCTGCTGCCCAAAGCCGATCCGCTGCGTGGCTGGGTCACCCAGCGCCTTTTCGCCGACGCCGACGCGCTGATCCTCACCAACACCGAGGACGACGATCGCGTTCATGCCAGGGCCGCGCCGAGCCGTGAGCTATTCTCGCCGTGCACCGCGATCCAAACTCCAACTACGGTTATTCCGATCGGCAGCAACATCGCGCCAACACCACCAGCGGGCTTTGATCGCGCGGACTGGCGCGGCTGGCTTGGCTCCGATGCACAGACAATCTGGCTGGCCTACTTTGGCTTGCTCAACCGCTCCAAGGGCGTGATCGAGCTGCTGACGGCGCTGGCTGAGCTGCCACCGCGCTTCAAGCTGCTGATCATCGGTGGGGGCGCGCCACAGCCCGAGGACCAGCGCTACGCCGCCGAGGTGCAGGCACTGATCGCAGCGCGCAGCCTGAGCGATCGTGTGCGCATCACCGGCCCATGCTCGGAGTCGGATGTGTCGGGCTATCTGCTGGCGTCGGATCTGGCGGTGCTACCGTTTCTCGATGGCGCATCCTACCGGCGCGGCAGTCTGCTGGCGGCGCTGGCGCATGGCATCCCAACGATCGCCACCGCGCCGAGCAATCCGCTGAATCCGGCGCTGGAAGATCAAACGCACGCGCTGCTGGTGCCTCAGGCCGAGCCAGCCATGCTCAAAGCTGCGATCGAGCGGCTATCGTCGGATGCAGAGCTGCGAAGGCTCATCGCTCAGGGCGCGCGCCGGCTGGCTGAATCGTTTTCCTGGCCGCGCATCGCCGCGCAGCATGAAGCGGTGTATCATACACTTTTGAGATCAATCAACGAGAAAGCAAAGCTATGATCGAACTACGTCGCGCCTTCGTCGTCGCCTGCGGAATGACCGCGCTGGTGTTGCTGCTGCTGACAGGCTGCGATCTTAACTCGTCGAGCACGCCGAGCGCCGAAACACCGGCAGCGGCAACCGCGACCGTCGATAGCGCGCCCGGCAACGCGCCAGCCGCCACAGAAACAGCGCCAACAGTGCCTCAAGGCGGCGCGCTCACCCTGCGTATCTCCTCCGATGTGCCCGATCTCAAGCCCTGGGATCTGCGCAGCCGCGGCGAGGAGCACATCGCCGATCTGATGTATAACGGCCTGGTGCGCCTTGACGATCAGCTAGAGCCCCAGCCGGATCTGGCCGAAAAGTGGGAAACCTCGCCCGACGGCGGCCTGATCACCTTTACGATCCGCAGCGGCGTGACCTGGCACGACAATCAGCCGCTGACCTCCGACGATGTGCTGTGGACGCTCAATATGCTGCGCACGATCACGCCGACTAACGCGCTGCTCTCGGATCTGCGCGCCAATATTGGCCAGGTGCGCTCGCCGATCACGCAGACCGTGGTGATCTCGCTAACGCAGCCGTACGCGCCGCTGCTGAGCGAGCTAGCCGTACCGATTCTGCCGCGTCACCGGCTGCAAAATCGCTCGCCTGAGGAGATTAGCGAGCTAAACTTTTGGGAAATTCCGGTCGGCAGCGGGCCATTCAAGTTCGACACGCGCAATCCCAACCAGTCGATCTCGTTTACGCGCAACGACACGTTCTTTCGTGGCCGGCCCAACCTGGACCAGGTCGCGCTGGTGGTTGCGCCCGATGCGAGTGTGGCGGCGGATGCGCTGAGCGACGATCTGCTGGCGGCGGAGTTTCCCAGCACGCAGCCGTTCTCGGGCACAAGCCAATCGGCGGCGCTGCGCGTGGGCGCGTACCAGGAAAACGGCTGGTATGGCGTGGTCTTTAACGTCAGGCCGGAGCGGATCTTCTCGGATGTGCGGTTGCGGCAGGCACTGGCCCGCGCGGTGAATGTCGAGGCGCTGGTGGCCGATGTTACCCAAGGCCAGGGCGTCCCGATCCTCTCAACGCTGGCGCAGGAGTCGTGGGCCTATCCCGAAGATCTGGCGATCCAGCCGCAAGATCTGGATCAGGCGCGCCAGCTGCTGGAAGACGCGGGCTGGACGCTCGGCGCGGATGGCGTGCGACAAAAAGATGGACAGCCGTTGAGCGCCCGCATCTGGGTGCGCGGCGACGACGCGCGGCGTGTGGCGGCGGCTGAGCAAATTGTGGCGGCGGCGCGCGAGATCGGTATGCAGCTTGAGGTCGCGCCGGCCAACTTCGAGACGGTAATCCTACCCAAGCTCGCGCCGCCCTACGACTTCGATCTGCTGCTCGGCAGCTGGGTCAACGCGCCCAACTCGGTCGGCTTTCCCGCCTACCGCTTCTACGATCCCGACGACTACGCGCTCTTCCACTCGTCACGCGTCTGGAGCGGCCAGGGCGATCCACGCACCGGCCTGCGTAACGTCGGCGGCTTCAGCAGTTCGGAGTATGACGAGGCGGCGGATCAGGCGCGGCGCTCCTACGATCCCG
>JAFAYS010000449.1 GCA_019240175.1 Chloroflexota bacterium
ATAGCGAGCAAATTCCCATAAAGCCTTAAAGTAGCTCCGCCGCATTTCGAGATTAGAAAGCTGAGCCATTTCATCGAAGCCCTCGAAGATCAGGAGCAAGCGTCCCGCCTCGTGTAGGCGCATCAACGCTTTACCATTTAATCCATACCGTGCAGCCCACTGCCCTAGAATTGCTTCAGGCTCAAGATTGAGCACATTACGACCACGTAATTCGATCAACAGCGGTACTCGTGGCGGTAGAGTCGGATGTTCATTGAGAAGCTTATAAGTCAGCATCAACGCAGTGGTGCTCTTACCTTGGCCATAAGTACCGAGCAGCGCAACATGTTGGCGACTATGTTCTTCCAGCCATGCTCGTAAATAATTTTCAATATCACAGTCTTGATTAGTAGAACCTAGTACCTGGCCGTAGGGACGGACATATACATCTTCTATGGTTAAGTGCGACTCAGGCAACTTAACCTCCATAATGCGACGGTTGATGTAATCCCGATAGTCGGCAAAGTTAACTATGCGCTCAAGCAAGCTTTGTTCTGTGTAGATGTGGACACGGATAGGACTATATTCTCGTGCTAAGTTCGGGGAACCTTGTAGAGCCTTAAGAGCAAGGAAAACCTCATCCAAGATTGTATTACGTGCCGCCGCAATCGATCCACCATAATTAATAACTTCGTCCACCTCAGATTCATGAGGCATATATTGAATAGGGTTAATTAGGACAAGACCATTACTATGGATATTTGTTCCAATCCAACAACCTCGAGCATCATGCCAATCGGTTCGTTCGCTAAAGGTGTATGATGGACTAGACAAGCTAACCAGATCTCGAGCTTGATCTTTCCAGGCGAGTGATTCTATGACTCCACTGGGGAGAGCATTCTCAGAAGCACTATCCACATCTACATAAAACGAAAAAGGTTCGAGTCGATTCAGGATACGTGCTAGTTCGGCATAAGCATCCACAAGCATATTAGGTCGCTGGCTATGCTCCTTGCGCTCATGCTCTTGAAAGCTTTCTCTACCTCCGTGATCTGTCCAGTCAATGTATTTTGTTCGCAGCCAGCTTATTCCAACAAACACAATGGTCCATAAAAATACATAATGAATTGTTTCAGCAACTGGTGATAGTATTTCTGTCCCGGAATACCATTGCGACAAAGGCTGAGCGAGCAGCCAGGGAAACATACCACTATATGTCGATACAATGGTAACCATCATTATTAGGGCTACAGTCATCGTCGCGAAGAGCGCAAAACGCTCACGAACATGGCGCTTCCGCTTTATCCATATGCTCAATGTACTGATGGAACATAGGATCAAGCTCACGATCAACACAGCATTGATCGTGAGCGACGTTCGGGCCATTGACTTGGAAGCAGGTTGTACGACAGCATACTCGAGGATGACTTGAATTATGCCGACGATGAGCGGTATCACAAATGCCCACACCAGCTTATCTAATATTGCTGACCATTGGGAGGAGGTGGTATTAGTTTCTGCCATATACTCCTGCTATGCTGGGTAATGCACATCAAGCCGCTGCTTGCGAAACAAAGCGCTGATAAGCTGATAATAGGAGTTCACGCCAAATCCTGGATCTTACCAGAAGAACGCCGTGCGCTTTGGCTGAGTTACTACAATCCTGTATGCTCGGCAAGAAAACGCGCTACCGTCGGATGATCCGGCGGATCGGCTCCGGCGCGCGTGCAGGTCAGCGCCGAGACAGCTGTGGCAAACTTGAGGCAAAAAGCCAGTTCGTCCAGCGCCATCGTTTGGAGCGCCGCGCGCGTGACAATGCCGCGATCGGACAGGCTGGCGAGCAGACCACCACTGAATGAGTCGCCCGCGCCCACGGTATCAACGACGCGCACGTTGAAGGCCGGCACTTCCAGAACGCGCGGACCTTCGGCCTCTGCACGCAGCGCATACACGCCCTCGCCGCCGCGCGTCACAACCACCAGCGCCGCGCCCAGACTCAGCAGCTCGGCGGCGGCAGCCTCAACCGAACGTCCGGGCATCAGCCAGTCGAGATCCGCCGCGCTGATTTTGATGATGTCGGCCAGCGCCATCGCCTGGTTGAGCGTCGCGCGATAGCTGGTCTCGTCCTCGATCAAGCCTGGGCGCAGGTTGGGATCGCATGAGAGCAGCGCGCGGCCCTTGAGACGCTCGACGGTGGCCAGCACCGCCTGAACGGTGGTGCCGCGCAGCAGGCTGATCGAACCGTAGTGCAGGATGCGCGTCTCCTCAAAGAGCGCGGCGGGCAACTCATCGATGGTCAGCAGCGTGTCGGCGGTGCCGGTGGTGTAAAAATTGTACTCGGGCTCGGAGCCGACCATCGTGACGAAGGCCAGCGTGCTCTGGGCGGTGGAGTCGAGCATGAAGCGCGGATCGACGCCCTGGCTGGTCACAAAGTCGCGCAGATAGCGTCCAAACATATCCGACGAGACTTTGCTGGCAAAGGCAGCGGGCTGCCCGAGCCGCGCCACACCGATCGCGACATTCATCGGCGCGCCACCGGGATGCGTCAGAAAACCGACGGTCTGACCGCTTTCCTTGATCGGCAAGAAGTCGATCAAGATCTCGCCCATAGAGGTGATCAGGTTCTGCATCTGCTTGGCCTCCTCACTGCTAGTATCCTCGATCATCGGCGCGGCGTCCAGTTTGGTTTGGCAGCGAGGAAAGTGTGGGCGCAGCAAGCAGCGCCCTTACAGACACTTGTTCTTGGTTCTCGGTTCTTGGTTCTTGGTTCTTGGTTCTTGGTTCTTCTTGGTGCTCCACTTGCTCGATATCGCCAGAAGGCGGAAATCCTGCTACTATGGTGTTGGTTCGAGGGCGCGCCAGAGCTGGCTATGGCCGGAACCGCCCGACATTGCGGCAGGGCTACATTGAAGGAGGACTCCCGTGGCAGACGTACGCAAAGTCGTTTTTTGCACCAATGAGTATCCGCCGAATGTGTATGGCGGCGCTGGCGTTCATGTGGAATATCTGAGCCGTGAGCTGGCCCGGCTGGTCGAGGTCGAGGTGCGATCCTTCGGCGAGCAGGACGTGCACGAGGGCAATCTGCGCGTCAAAGGCTACACCGGCTGGGACGAGGTCAAGCGCAACACCGACAAGCGCTTCACGGGCGCACTCGACGCTTTTTCGCGCAGCCTGGCGATGGCCAAAGATCAGCTCGACGCCGACGTGATTCACTGCCACACCTGGTACACCGACATGGCCGGCTTTCTGGCCAAAAAGCTCTGGGGCGTGCCGCTGGTGCTGACGATTCACTCGCTTGAGCCGCTGCGGCCCTGGAAAGTCGAGCAGTTGGGCAACGGCTACCACATGAGCAGCTGGATGGAAAAAACCGGCATCGAGGACGCCGACGCGGTCATCGCGGTCTCGCAGGAGACACGCAACGACGTGTTGAACTTCTTCTCGATCGCGCCGGAAAAAGTCCATGTGATCCACAACGGCATCGACCTTGACGAGTACCGCTTTAATCCCAGCACCGACGCTCTGACACAGCGCGGCGTCGATCCGACCAAGCCGTTCGTGCTGTTTGTGGGCCGCATTACTCGCCAGAAAGGCATTATCCACCTGGTCAACGCGATCCCACATATCGATCCGTCGCTGCAGATCGTGCTCTGTGCCGGCGCGCCCGACACGCCCGAGATCGGCCAGGAGATGACCGAGCGCGTGGCCGAGGTCAGCCAGGATCGCGAAAATGTGATCTGGATTCGCGAGATGCTGCCGCGCGAAGATGTGATCCAGTTCTACTCGCACGCGGCGGTCTTCTGCTGCCCGTCGGTCTAC
>JAFAYS010000460.1 GCA_019240175.1 Chloroflexota bacterium
CTCGGAAACTTCCTCGCCGAGCCGCACGCGATACCAGGTGCCGCTCTTGGCCAGGAAAACCACCTCATCGCCTTGAGTCACCTGTCCGATGCGACGAGCCTCGCGGTTCGGGCCATTGCGCACGTTGCCGCTAGCTTTAACCGTGCCCACGATCTCGTCGGCGGCGGCAACCACCGATGGCGTCGGCGTAGCGGCCTCAGGCGTGGGCGATTCTTCTGGCTCTGTCGTCGCTGTTTCTGCAAGATTGCCGCCGCCGCTGACGACCGGCGCGGGAACGTTGGATTGGGTGTTGCCAAGCTCTTCGCGCAGCGCCTGCACGCGGTTGCCGGCAAAGGCCAGCACCGCTAACATCGCCACAAACACCAGCGCGGTCTTGATCGGCTCCGAGAAGCGCAGCAGCGCCGAGCGCGATTGCAGCCGATCCAGCGCCAGCTGCGCGGTGTCGGCCACGGACTCGCCCCAGCTCGTCTTGCCGTGATCTTCGTGAACCACACGGCGCAGCGCCAGCAGCGTGCGTGTATCGCCGACCTCGGAGAGCGCCCGCACGACGCTCCAGCGCACGTTGCTGTTGGGATGGCGCAGCGCGTTGATCAGCGCGCCGCTCGCGCGTCCGTCGCCGATCTGGGCCAACGCCTCGGCAGCGCGGTACGAGGTAAGCCAGGGATAGTTGGAAGATAGCGCCGACGACAACGCATTCACAGCCGGTTCGCCGATATCGACAAGATCGTTCACTGCCTGGCTGTGCAGCGGATGGTTGGGATCGCCAAGCGCGTTGATCAGATCACGGAGCCGATCCTGACTCACCCGTGGTCGCTCCTGATTGGTCTCGACCTGCGCGGTATCGCGCCGTGGCTCTTCCTCGGGCGGTCCGGCGACCTCATGTGTACGTGTACTCATTGTCCCTGGTATTCCTCCTGTAGCCGTATGAGCGGCTACAACTTAGCTCGTTTTACGCCCGAGCCGATCAGGCCATTGGTGGAGCACGCGCTCCAAAATCTGTTGCGCGGCTGCCGGTTTTGGCTGGCGCGGCAAGCGCTGGCTGCCGCCGTCGCTGGTCAGCAGCGTCACCTCGATCTCGGACTGGCCGATGCTGCTCACGGCATCATTCGCCACGATCGCATCCAGACCTTTGCGCCGCATCTTGTCGGCGGCATAGCGCAGCAGATCGTTGGTTTCGGCGGCAAAACCGACCTTGATCGGCTGCGTGACCGTCACCAGCGACTGTAAAATATCGGTTGTTCGCTCCAGCGCGATCGTGAGATCGGCCTCGGTTTTCTTCATTTTATGATCGGCCATCTGCGCCGGACGATAATCTGCGACGGCGGCGTTCATGATCAGCAGATCGGCGTCCTCGATCGCGGCATGGACGGCGTCGTGCATCTGGCTAGCCGTCTCGACGCGCACCACCTCGACGCCGAGCGGCAGCGGCACGCTGGTCTGGCCGGCGATCAGCACCACCTGCGCGCCCTCATCGCGAGCCGCCTCAGCCAGCGCAAAGCCCATCTGGCCCGACGCGCGATTGCCGATGAAGCGCACAGGATCGAGCGGCTCGTGAGTACCACCCGCCGTCACCACGACCTTGCGCCCGACCATTCGTCCAGCGCCACGACCCAGCAGCGCGCGAATCTCGGCCTCGATTCGCCCGATCTCCGGCAAACGTCCGCTGCCGACCATGCCCGAGGCCAGCATGCCCTCGTCCGGCTCCATAACCTGCAGGCCGCGCCGCCGAAGCAGCGCGACGTTATCCGCCGTCGCCGGGTTATGCCACATGTGCGTTTCCATGGCCGGCGCAAGCAGCACGGGCGCGCCCGTAGCCAGCACCGTGGTCAGAATCAGATTATTGGCGAAGCCGGCGGCGATGCTGGCGATTGTATGCGCGGTGGCGGGCGCGATCACCACAACATCGGCGTCGTGGCCCAGCTTGATATGTGCGGCGGCGTTTTCCAGCGTCGACCACATCTCGGTGTACACCGGACGATAGGTCAAGCTTTGAAAGGTCAGCGGAGTGATGAAGCGCGTCGCCTCCTCGGTCAGAATCACATCGACCAGCGCGCCGGCGACCGTGAGTTGCCGCGCCAGCTCGATGATTTTATAGCTTGCGATGCTGCCCGAAACGCCGAGTACAACGTGCTTACCAGCCAGAATGCCCACAACTGTTTCCTTGATCAATCCGTCATTGTATCAGCGGCGTGTACCAACGTCAAAGGTTATGTGATTAATCAATCGACAGATCGTGTCGCCATGCGGCTCAATTGCGCTAGCCCTGGTTGATCTGGTAGATTCGGTGCAGACCTTCCAGCACCAGGTTATCGGCGATATGATCGATCACCTTGTCGTCGCTCGGCAGCGCGTCAAGAATCACCTGCGCCAGCCCACCCGTCGCGACAACCGTGGCGCGCTCGCCCAGCTCCTCCCACATGCGATGCACCAGGCCCTCGGTCATCGCGGCCCAGCCCAGCACGATGCCGGACTGCATGTAGTGCACAGTGTTTTTGCCGATCGTGCGCGGTGGCCGCACCAGATCCACCTGGTACAGCTTGGCCGCCGATCGCGACAGCGCCTCCGCCGAGATCGCGATGCCCGGCGCGATCGCCCCGCCGATGTAGTCGCCCTCGCGCGAGACCACGTCGAAGACCGTCGCTGTGCCGAACTCGATCACGATCACCGGGCCGCCGTAGCGATAATAGGCCGCCACCGCATGCGCCACACGGTCTGCGCCCAGCTCGCGCGGCGTGTCGATCAGCAGGCGCATGCCGACCTTGACGCCCGGCCCGATCACGATCGGCTCGACGCCGAGATATTTGCGCGCCAGCTCGATAAACACAGCAGTCAGCGGCGGTACCACGCAGGAGATCGCGCAGCCAGTCACCATAGATAGATCGTACTTGCGCAGGGCAAACAAGCTGCGCACAATCACCGCGTAGTCGTCGGTCAGGCGATGACGCTCGGTCAAGATCCGCCACACCTCGACGCGGGTATCGCCGTCGTACAGGCCAAACTTAATATTTGTATTTCCAATATCGATCGCCAGCAGCATACTCTTCCTCGATTGTTAAGCAGCATTCTAGCATTTAATCGCGGCGGTGTTGTGGCACTTGACCTGCTGCTGGGCGTATGCATAATTGCGCGCTAACGCAAGGAGCATCTATGACCAGCAATCACGTTGATACCCGCCGGGTCCAGCTTGCCCGGCTATTCAATGAGCTATGGAGCGTCCCACCGACAGTGTATACGCGCGCTCCCGGTCGGGTGAATCTGATCGGCGAGCACACCGATTATAACGAGGGCTTTGTGCTGCCCGCCGCGATCAACCGTGCCGCCTACGTGGTCGCCCGGCCCCGCGACGATCGCCAGCTGCGGGTGTACGCGCGCCAGAAAGACGAGCACGCCACAATCGCGCTGGACGAGCTGCATCCCGATCGGTTTCAGGGCTGGCCGGCCTATATCGCGGGCATGGCCGACTTTTTGGGCCGGGCCGGTCACGCATTGGTCGGCGCGGATCTGCTGATCGACGGCGACGTGCCGCAGGGGGCAGGACTCTCCTCGTCGGCGGCGCTCGAAGTCGCGGTCGGCGCGACGCTGCTGGCGCTGGCCGGGCATGCGATCGATCGTGTGCAGCTGGCGCAGGTCGGACAGCAGACCGAGCACACCTATATCCACGTTATGAGCGGGATCATGGACCAGCTGATCTCGGCGCAGGGCAAGGCTAATCACGCGCTGCTGATCGATTGCCGCGACTACAGCACGCAGCCGCTGCCGCTGCGCTCGGATGTGCAGATCGTGGTCTGCAACAGCAATGTCAAGCGCGAGCTGGCGCAGTCGGGCTACAACCAGCGCCGCGCCGAGTGCGACGAGGCGGTGCGGCTGCTTCGGTCGGCGCTGCCCGATATTCGTACGCTACGCGATGTAACGCCGGAGCAGCTGGATCAGCACAAAGATCTCCTGCCGCCGATCATCCTCAAGCGCGCGCGGCATGTCGTCACCGAGAACGCGCGGGTGCTCCAGAGCGCAGACGCGCTGAAGCGTGGCGATATTCAGCGCTTCGGCAAACTCATGAACGAGGCCCACGCCAGCTACCGCGACGATTTCGAGGCCAGTCTCAAGCAGATCGAGGTGCTGGTGAGCGCGGCACAGTCGCTGCCGGGCGTGTACGGCTCACGGCTAACCGGCGGCGGCTGGGGCGGCTGTACCGTCAGCCTGGTCGCCAACCAGGCGGTCGAGCAATTTTGCAGCACCGTCGGCGCGATCTATGAGCATGAGGTTGGACACAAAGCCGATATTTATGTGTGTACCGCCGCCGACGGTGTGGAAGTTACGCCTTTCGCTGAGGCGTAGCCGCACAAGCGAACGGTACGACGTGCTGAAGCTTCAAGCGGCGCAACCATCGTGGCGCTTTGCCAGGTATAATCCTGCACCGGCGGTAGCCGAACTCCACGTCAAGCCCGGCGCGGAGGGGAGCGCCGTCGATGGCCACGTTTTGCGTACCCTCCGGGAGTATATAGATTTTGCTTGCCCGCTTATCATCGACGGACCATCCGTCTTACTCACGAATCCGGCGCTATGCCGCTGTGCCGATGATGCTGGGTCTGCTCGTGGCGCTGGCGTACTTTCCGGTGCTGCGCACGGCGTTCTTCTCCGACGATTATGTGCTGCTGTGGCAGGCGCGCGCCAGCCGCCTCGACCTGTCGATCTTTCAGGTAGATCCCAACTGGTTTTTTTATCGACCGCTCGGCAAGCTGGTCTGGGCCGTCATGTACCGGCTGTGGGGCGTTTTTCCGGTGCCGTATCATGCGCTGAGCATCGGCCTACACTGGCTGAACGGGCTTCTGCTGATTGCCCTGGTGCGGCGGCTCGTGCCGCAGTCTGGCCGGATCGCGCCGATCGCGGGCGGCCTGTTTATGCTGCTACCGCTTCAGGTTGAGGCGGTCGTCTGGTCGGCCTGCTACTATGATCTGCTGGCGACCTGCTTTTATCTACTCACGCTGTGGAGCCTGCTGCTGGCCTGGCAGCACCAATCGATCCGCTTCTATCAGCTGTCGCTGGGCATGTTTCAGCTTGCGCTGTGGAGCAAAGAGCTTTCGTTCACGCTGCCGGTGCTGGCGCTGGTGCTGGGCGTCGCGCTGGCGAAGCGTCCGAAGCTGCGCGTGCTGATCGTCGCTACGCTGCCCTATCTCGGTCTCATGGCCTTGAACCTGCTTCAGCGCTACCTGGCCTGGGGCTCGCTCGGCGGGTATTCCGGCACGGATACCAATGTGCTGACGCGCATCTGGACGATTTTCGCGACGACGCTGACAAACATGTTTGCGCCGCTCAACCAGCTACTCTTTCCCGCCACGTATATTCAAATCTGGCTGCTGGCGATGACGGTGCTGGTGGTTGCCGGTCTGATATCCGGCTACAATCAACGTTTGATCGTGATGGCGCTAGCATGGTTCGTGGTAACACTGCTGCCGGTGCTCAATCTTGTGCCGATCGGCGCTGACCTGCAAAATAGCCGGCTGCTGTATTTACCGTCGGCGGGATTTTGCATCGGAGTTGCCGCGCTGCTGGATGCCGTTGCGCGTCGTATGCGGCAGCGCTTCGCGCTCCCTGCGGGCCTAGTCGTGATCGCGCTGGCCTACCTGACGACGATCGTGGTGCAGATTCAGCCGTGGCTGGTGGCCGGACGCGAAGGCATTCACACCGTGCAGGAGCTGCATCGGATCATTCCGCACCTGTCGTCCGCGAGCACGCTGCAAACGCAGGGCCTGCCCGACACGTATCAAGGCGCGTTCATCTACCGCCTGGGTTTGTCTGAGTCCTACGACTTGCTGTACGGCTCACGCTTCACGGTGGAACAAGTCCCGCAGATCCAGCCGCTGGCAGATCAGAAAAAAGACAACCTGTTTCAGGTCGTGTTCGGCTTCGACGTTGCCAGCCGGCGCTGGGAAATTATCCAGGTGCGGGGCGTGACGCCTGCCGCACAGGAAGAAGTGTCGGAAGGATCTTCCGCGCTGCGCTGGGACTTTGCAAGCTGTCAGGATCGTGATGGCTGGCAAACCGCTCAGCCACAGCTTGAATGCCGGCCTGGCAGCGGCGTACAGCTACAAGCAGCCGAGAACGGCGCGCTGGAAAGTTCGCCGCTCAGCCTGACAAGCGCCGGCTGGACTGAAATTATTGTGCGTGCGACGCGCGACACGAGCGACGAGCCTCAGTCGCTGCGCCTCCAATGGGCGACTGCGCGCGATCAAAGCTGGAACGATGCTCGATCGATCGTGCTTGAGGTGCTGCCCGGCGCTCAGCCCTACGATTATCACTTCTTCGTGCCGCCCGATCCTTCCGGCGCGACATTGGATCGGCTGCGCCTCAGCCAGACCGACGGCGGCGGCGTCTCGATTGGCAACATCGCGGTGCGGCCCATCGAGTAGCGCCGGGCTATACGAGCGACGCACTAGTCAATTTCAACCAGAAGGGAACGACCGATGGGCTATCTTAACTTCGACCTCACCAACTGTGGAGCCTTGAATACACTGGCCTCGCCAGGTCCTGGTGTGGCTGGACAGCTTCCCGCCGGCATGCCGAATACCGGCGGATTGTATTTGATTCATAACCAAAACAATCATAACCGC
>JAFAYS010000605.1 GCA_019240175.1 Chloroflexota bacterium
TCGAGGCGTTTCACAACATCTTTGATCATCGGGATCAGCGCCTCGCCGCCCTCAGGCCGCGTCACGACGAGCACCTCGTTAGCGCCGGTCTCCAGCACCTCTTTGACCGTGCCAATCGTCGTGCCGTCCACGGTCTCGACGCGCAGCCCCGGCAGGTCGTGCAGATAATACTCGTCTTCGTCGAGCGGCGCTGCGTCGGTCTGACGAATATAGACTTCCTGGCCCCGCATTGTCTCGGCGGCATCGCGGTTGTCGATCCCGGCCAGCGCGATAATATGCACCGAGCTTTTATGCGGCGCGGCGCGCTTCAGCTTGTAGGGCGTCAAATTCTCGCCCACAAACACCGTCGAGACCCGGCGCAGATGCTCGGGCCGATTGGTGATCGTGTGGAGATTGAGCTGGCCATGGACGCCGAATGGCGTTGTAATCTGCCCGACCAGCAGCAGCTCGTCGAGCGATGGACGTGGTTGTTGGCTCATGTTACGAATTAATATCCAGATGGACGCGCTTGCGCTCGCGCGCGGCGGCGATGCCCAGGACATCGCGGATCGCCTTAGCAACACGTCCGCTGCGTCCGATCACCTTGCCCGCGTCGGTCGGCGCGACCGTTAGCTCAAGCGTGATCGCAAACCGTCCGTCACGTTCCCGTACGCGCACGGCCTCGGGATGATCGACAAGCTCTTTGACAATGAACAGCAGCAGTTCTTTCATAGAGTACACAAAGAACAAAAGGCTCGTTGTCGGGCCTTTTGTTCTTCATAAGCAGGCGAAAAAATCTTAGCCCTGCGCTTCGACTGGCTGTGCTGCCTCGGCAACGAAAGGCGTGCCCGGCTTCGCATCAATGCCCACTTTACCGAACAGGTAGGCCACGGTATCCGAGGGCTGCGCGCCAACGCTCAGCCAGTACCGCGCGCGATCGGACTTGATGTTGAGCACCTTGGGTTGCTCGACGGGATTGTAGTTGCCAATGATCTCGATAAACTTTCCATCACGCGGCGAGCGCGCATCGGCCACAACGATACGATAAGTCGGCTTTTTGTTCTTGCCGCGCCGCATCAAACGAATCCGAACCACAGAAATCCTCCAAAAAACAATGAGTTAGGAACTATATTCAGTGTCCATGCGCAGCCACATAGGACTGCGCTACGTACAAGCTCACTTGCTACTGCTGCTGGTCTTTACGCATGTTGCGCAGCAAGTTTTCAATATCAGACGGGCTGGCGTTCGGGCCAAGTCCTGGTGGCAATCCCGCTCCTGGACGTGCGCCTGGGAACTGCGGCGGGCGCTGCTTCTTCTTTTTCTTGCCCTTTTTGCCGCTGCCGCCCTTGTTGTTGGTGCTGCCCGCGCCGGGCATGCCCGGCATACCGCGCATCATGCCCTTCATCATGCTCTGCATGTCGCGGAACTGCCGCAGCAGCTCGTTGACATCATCCAGCTCCATGCCCGAGCCACGCGCGATGCGCTCCTTGCGGCTCTGCTTGATGATCTCGGGATGGCGTCGCTCCTCGGGCGTCATCGACTGGATGATCGCCTCGACGTGCTTGAGATCATCTTCGTTGATATGCTCGTCCAGCTTGAGCTGCGACATGCCGGGCAACATGCCCAGGATCTGCTGCAGCGGGCCCAGCCGGCGCATCTGCTTCATAGCGTTCAGGAAATCTTCAAAGTCGAATTTGCCCTTCTGCATTTTCTTCTGCATCTTGGCAGCTTCTTCTTGGTCGATATTCTCCTGAGCGCGCTCGATCAGCGTCAGCACGTCGCCCATGCCGAGGATACGCGAGGCCAGACGCGGCGGATCGAAGGGCTGGAGGCCGTCAACTTTTTCGCTGGTGCCCAGGAACTTGATCGGCACGCCGGTGACCTGCCGGATCGAGAGCGCCGCGCCACCACGGGCATCGCCGTCGATCTTGGTCATCACGAAGCCGGTCAGCGGCACGCGGCGGTTGAACTCCTCTGCCACGCGCACCGATTCCTGGCCGATCATCGCGTCCACGACCAGCAGCGTCTCGTGCGGATTGATGCCAGCGCGGATTTCTTCCAGCTCCAGCATCAGCGCTTCGTCGATCTGCAAGCGGCCAGCGGTGTCGATGATCACGACCTGGTTGCCGTTCTTGCGCGCCTCGGCAATGCCGTTGCGGGCGATCACTGGCGGCGCGACCTCGGTGCCCTCGGTGTAGACCGGCACCTGGATCTGCTTGCCCAGCGTTTCCAGCTGCTTGATCGCCGCCGGACGGTATACGTCGCAGGCTACCAGCAGCGGGTTGCGGTGCTTCTTGCGCAGAAACAGCGACAGCTTGGCCGCCATCGTGGTCTTACCGGCACCGTTGAGGCCGACCAGCAAGATCACCGTGGGGCCGGGCTGCGCGTTCGCCAGCGGCGAGGGCTCGTCGCCCAGCAGATGGATCAGCTCGTCGTTGACGATCTTGATCACCGTCTGCGCGGGCGTCAGGCTCTTGGTGACATCCTGACCGATCGCCTGCTCACGCACGCGGGCAACAAAATCTTTGACAACTTTGAAATTAACGTCGGCTTCCAGCAGCGCCCGGCGAACTTCTTTCAGCGCCTCGTCGACATCGGACTCAGAGAGCCGACCGCGAGAGCCAAGCTTCGCAAACACATTTTGGAGCCGATCGGAAAGACTTTCAAACATAGTTTTTTTCGCCTTGTGCCTGGCGCTCAATGCTCAGGCACGAAGAACGCGGCTTCGCCGCGCCGATACAGCATTGTAGCGGATTGAAAGGCCCGCGTCAAATAATTCGCGTCGTCAAAGCTCCGAATCTCGCCCGCCGCGCGTGCAAACAACCGCGCTAGGCGCTGACCGCCTGCAAGCGCTCGGCGTTATCCGCGACTGTCAGCGCGTCGAGCAGCCGGTCGAGATCGCCGCTCAGGATCATCGGAATATTCGAGAAGTTCTGGCCGATGCGATGGTCGGTCACGCGATCCTGCGGGAAGTTATAGGTACGAATCTTCTCCGCACGCTCGCCCGTGCCCACCTGTGCCATACGCGACGAGCCCAGCTCTTTTTGGCGCTTCTCCTGCTCGATCGCGTAGAGCCGCGACCGCAGCACGCCCATCGCCCGCTCACGGTTCTTGATCTGCGAACGCGTATCCTGGCAGGTCACGACCGTCTGCTCGGGCGTGCCCGGCTTGTAGGTGATGCGCACCGCCGAGTCGGTCGTGTTGACGCCCTGGCCACCGTGACCGCTGGCGCGGAACACGTCCACGCGATAATCCTCAGCGCGAATGTCAAGCTCGGCGTCCTCGACCTCGGGCAGCACCGCTACCGTCGCCGTCGAGGTGTGGATG
>JAFAYS010000608.1 GCA_019240175.1 Chloroflexota bacterium
CCGGTGCGCGCCGACGAGGAAGAGGCCGAAGCGGTAACGGCCTCGGATCAGGCGGCTCCGGCTGGCGCGGTTCCGTCACATTAAGCTACACTCGGGCGGTCGGCATCTGTTGATCGCCCAGCGATCATCCAATGAAGGAAGGAGCCAGCTATGGCAGCATCAATTCCAGCGGCGAATGTGGACACGATTATTTTTGCCTGCGAGGCGGGCATGGGCTCAAGTATTATGGGCGTGAACGCACTCAAAAAGAAGCTCAAGCAGGCCAATGTTAACGTCAACGTGGTGCATAAGTCGGTGCGCGCGCTGCCCGCCGATGCCAAAGTCGTGCTGACGCACAAGGGCCTGGCCGAGGGCGCGCGCCAAAAAGTGCCCGGCGCGGTCGTCGTGGCCTTCTCGCAGTTCTTGAACGATCCGATCTTCGACAAGGTGGTGCAGGCGCTCAAAGATGGCCAAGATCTGCAAGAGGTACGCTGATGGGCATTGTTTCTCCTGAAACCGTGCGCATCGGCGGGCAGGCCAGCGATAAGGCCGACGCGATCCGTCAGGCCGGCGAGCTGCTGGTGCAGGGTGGCTGTGTCGAGCCGGGCTACGTCGAAGGCATGCTGGCGCGCGAAGCCACGATGTCCACGTATCTCGGCAACGGCGTGGCGATTCCGCACGGCCAGAACGCCAACCGCGCCCAGATCCGCCGCACCGGAATCTCGGTGCTTCAGCTGCCGGACGGCGTCGAGTGGGAGCCGGGCGAGCAGGCCTATCTGGTGATCGGCATTGCTGCCAGCGCGGATGAGCACGTCGGCGTTCTGTCGAATCTGGCCGAGATCATCGAAGATCCTGACACGACGATGCAGCTGGCCAGGGTCACCGATCCGCACGAGATTGTGCAGCGGCTCAACGGCTAAGCTGCGGGTTTGATCGACGGCACGCTGCCCGACGCGGCGTTTGTAGCTTTGTGCGCTGCGCCGGCGCGTGCCGCTCGTCGAAAGCTAGAGCCATGAAGCAGATTGACGTAGTTATTCGGAATCCAACCGGCCTTCATGCTCGTCCGGCGCGGGTCTTTGTCGATACAGCCAAGCAGTTCCGGTCGACGGTGCGGGTGCGGCACAAAGAAAAACAGGTCAATGCCAAAAGCTTGATCTCGCTGCTGACGCTGGGCGTGGAGTCCGGCGAGTCGATCTCGATCGAGGTCGACGGCGAGGACGAGGCGCAGGCGCTGGCTGCGCTGAGTGATCTGGTGGCGAGCGGCCTGGGCGAGTCGCTGACGGACGGCAGCCCAACCAATGGTCACGCGCCGCCCGCTGCCGCGCCCGCCGACGCGCTGCCGGTGCCGGCCAATACGATCCGTGGGACCGCCGGAGCGCCAGGCATTGCGCTGGGGCCGGTTTTTCAGTTCCGCCGCGCCACGATCGCCGTGCAGGAACAGGCCGGGACTCCCACCGAAGAGCGTGTGCGGCTGACCGCAGCGCTGACCGAGGCGCGCACACAGCTCGGCTGGCTCTACGAGCAGACCAAAGATCGCGCGGGCGTGGAAGAGGCCGCGATCTTCGAGGTCCACCGCGATCTGCTGGACGATCCCGATCTGCTGGCGAACGTCCACGCGCTGATCGACGGCGGGCAGAGCGCCGCCCAGGCCTGGCAGCGCGCCACCGAAGATCAGGCTACTGCGCTGTCACAGCTTGCCGATCCGCTGCTGGCCGAGCGTACGACCGATGTGCGCGATGTTGGCGAGCGGGTGCTGCGGGTGCTGACGCATGCCGCTTCGACCGCGCCTGTGCTGCCGGCTGAGCCGTTTATTCTGATCGCCAACGACCTCACGCCCTCCGAAACTGCCGCGCTCGATCCCGCGCGTGTGCTGGGCTTTTGCACCGCGATCGGCGGTCCCAACGCGCACACCGCGATCCTGGCGCGGGCGCTGGGCTTGCCCGCCGTGGTGAGCGCCGGCAGCGGCGTGCTGGAGCTAGTGGATCACACCTTTGCGATCCTCGACGGCGGCGCAGGCACGCTCACCACCCAGCCCGACGAGGCCACACTGGCGCAGGCGAAAGCTGCGCAGGAGCAGCTGCGATCCAGGCGCTCGGCTGAGGCGGCGACGGCGGCTGAGGCGGCGATCACGCGCGATGGTCATCGCGTCGAGGTGGTAGCCAACGTCGGCGGCGTCGAGGATGCGCGCAAAGCTGCCGCGCTGGGCGCTGAGGGCGTGGGTCTGCTGCGCACCGAGTTTTTGTTTTTGCAGCGCGATCAGCCGCCTTCGGAGGACGAGCAGTATGCGGTTTATCGCGACATCGTGACCGCGATGCAGGGCCAGCCGGTGATCGTGCGCACGCTCGATATCGGTGGTGACAAGCCGCTGCCGTATCTCAACTTGCCTAGCGAGGAAAATCCATTTTTGGGCCAGCGCGGCATCCGGCTGTGCCTGGCGCATCCCGATATTTTGCGCGAGCAGCTGCGGGCGATTTTCCGCGCCGCCGCGCACGGGCCGCTGCGGATCATGTTTCCGATGATCGCCGATCTTCAGGAGCTGCGCGCGGCACGCAAGCTGATCGACGAGATTCGCGCCACGACTGACGCACCACAGGTCGAGATCGGCATCATGATCGAGGTGCCGGCTGCCGCGCTGATGGCGGATCTGTTCGCGCCCAAGATCGACTTTTTCTCGATCGGCACCAACGATCTGACGCAGTACACACTGGCGATGGATCGCACCAATCCGCTGGTCGCCGCGCACGCCGACGGCCTGCATCCCGCTGTGCTGCGGCTGATCGAGCGCACGGTGCAGGGCGCGCACGCCGCCGGTAAATGGGTCGGTGTGTGCGGCGAGCTCGGCTCCGATCCGCTGGCCGTGCCGATTCTGATCGGGCTAGGCGTAGACGAGCTCAGTGTGAGCGCGCCCGCTGTGCCGACGGTCAAAGCGCAGATTCGCGGCCTGACGCTGGCCGACTGCCGGGAGCAGGCGCGGCGCGCGCTCGGCTGCGCGACCGCCGCCGAAGTTCGTCAAGGAGCAATGCATGTCGAAATATGATACCTACCGCTCGCCGGACGCGCCGGTTCCAGCGCAGACCAAAGCCTGGAATATGTACGGCCCCGGCCTGGAAAATATTGGGCGCGACGATCAGCCCGAGGTGTTCGAGGTGCCCGAGCCGGGCGACGATCAGCTGTTGGTGCGCATCGATGCGGTGAGCCTGTGCTTCAGCGACGTGAAGCTGATCCAGCAGGGCAGCAAGCATCCCAAGCTGTACAACCGCGACCTGCGCGCCGAGCCGACGCGGCTGGGCCACGAGACCGCACTGACGGTGATGAAGGTTGGTCGCAACTTGCAGGATCGCTACTATGCCGGCCAGCGGCTGGCAATTCAGCCCGATATCTATCAGAACGGCGTCGCGACGGCCTACGGCTACACGATCCCGGGCGGCCTGATTCAGTATCATCTGATCGGCTCGGAGGTGCTGAACGCCGACGCGGGCGCGTATGTGCTGCCGATCGGCGAGAAGCTTGGCTATGCCGAGGCCGCGCTGACCGAGCCCTGGGCCTGTGTGGAAGGCGCGTATCGTCAGCGCCGCCGTCTAGAGCCGAAAGCCGGCGGTTCGCTGTGGATCGTCGGGCGGCCCGGCGACGAGACTGCATACGCGTGGTCGTCAGGCATCAGCGCCGCGACAATTGTGCTGACCGACGTCAACAGCAGCGTACGCGAGCTGGTGCAGCAATCGCACGCCACGGTGATCGAGCGCAATAACGTCGCGCCAGGCGAGTATGCCAGGCTTAGCCAGGACTTGACCGATGGCGGCGGCTTTGACGATATTGTGATCCTCGATCCGCGCTCGGCGGAGGCGATCACCGAGGCCGCCAAGCTGATCGCGTTTCGCGGCACGCTCAATCTAGTCGGACGCGAGCCGCTCGACGGTCTGCCGCAGATCGACGTCGGACGCATCCACTACCACTACACGGCCTATTACGGCAATTCCGGCCCCGACATCGCGGCGTCGTATGGCGAGGCGCACAATCGCAGCGATCTACGACCTGGCGGCGTGACAGTCTTTGTGGGCGCGGGCGGGCCGATGGGCCAGATGCATATTCAGCGCTCGATCGAGATGGCCGACGGTCCCGCGCTCTTGATCGCGACCGATGTCAACGACGAGCGGCTAGAGGTGCTGCAGCAGCAATTCGGGCTGCTGGCCGAGGAGCGCGGCAAGCGCTTTGTGCTGATCAATCCGACGAAATCGGAGCGTACGCTGCACGAGCTTGTGCGGGATCTCAGCGATGGTCGCGGCGCGGACGATGTGATCGTGAGCGTGCCGGTGCCGGCGGTGATGGCCGATGCCGCGACGCTGATGGCTCCCGACGGCATGCTGGTGCTTTTCGCGGGCGTGCCCAACGGCTCACTCGCGCCGCTCAACATCAGCGACGTGTACCTGCACAACGCGCAGTTCACCGGCACGTCCGGCTCGTCGCTCAACGATCAGGAGGCTGTGATCCGCAAAGCCGAGGCGCACGAGCTCACGCCCAATCGCTCGGTGGCGGCGGTCGGCGGCATCGAGGCGGCGCGCAACGGCATTCAGGCGATGATGGAAGGTCGCTATCCCGGCAAGATCGTGATCTTTCCCCAGATCAGCGGTCTGCCCTTGACTGGCCTTGATGAGCTGGCCGAAAAGCAGCCCGATGTCGCGACGGCGCTCGATCCCGGCAATATGTGGACGCCCGAGGCCGAGCAGCGGCTGATCGAGAAGTTCTGGCAGCCATGATCTATACAGTGACGCTCAATCCGGCGCTGGATCGCGAGCTCACGGTGCCGGCGCTGATTTTCAATGATGTGCTGCGCGCCGAGGCGGTGCAAAGACGGCGCGCTGCTGGTGCAACATGGCTCCAACATTCGTGCGTCCAGCCGCAAAGTAGTCGCTCATGCTAGAGCTATGATGGTATTAACCCTTTTCGTGATATAGCTGATCTGGCTCAACATACTTCGATATATGTTGTTTGAAGGTGTATCACGAAAAGGGCTAGTGCTAAAGATGCTGAAGAACGATTGTCAAACAGATGAGGAAGACGGTAGTCATATGTCTGTTCAGCACAGGAGGGTACTTTACATCGTCTTAGCCATCAACGAAGCGCTGGTGAGCAATTGTACTGCCGTCGTGTCATAGGTTGCCACAATACACTTGACCAATCCACTGTGATGTAGTTGCGCCAAGACTATCCGTCACGGTGAGGTAGCCTGAGACATATTCATCATACACACAGGGTCGTTGGACAGCGTAGGTGGTAGTGGTGTAGCTATAGTTGCCATAGCGGCTTTCAATGTCCCACGTATAGGAGACGTAGTTGCCGGTGCCGCCGCTAACGTTGGCCGAGCAGTAGAAGCCCGGTTGATAGATGTCATAAAAATAATAAGGCGCATAGAAGCACGATACGGCGTGAATGGTGAGAGCGGTGGCACGAGCAGGGGTCGTGAGGGAGAGGGTAGCAGCTACCACCAGCAACAGGACGGCTAGGCGTTTGAACATGGAAGCCTCCTACGTGTGCTGGGGTGGGCCGGGCCAGTATAGCAGGCGTGTTCTGTAGCTGCAACCGCCCAGTGTCCTGGATCCTGTTTCCAGTTGCACCGCTGGTCAACGTTTCCCTCGGGCACCGCGTGCCGCGCGATCATTTCTACTGAGCCTAAACCCAACATGGATACGATGAGCCGCAAGGTAGCACCGTAGAGACACGCCGTCGGTGTTCTTGGGCGCGTCACCGACAAACCCCTACGCAGCAATCGATCTGCTGATTGCTATGAAAAAAAGGAGCTCTACGGGTTCAGTAAGATGTTATGCGCTCAGCCGATCGACCGCGCGGCGGGATTCACGCGGTAAACGGTCGAGGAATGGTGGGTCTAAGCAGTGCGGAAAAGCGCGTGGTAGATCAGATTGATCAGGGCTTCCTGGTGGCGCTCAAGCTCGGCGCGGGAGGTTTCTTTCGGGCCTGGCATATTGTGCAGCGCTTGATCCAGCAGCAGTACAATGATCCAGCATGTTGCCTCAAGATCTAGCTCGGGCCAGGTCAGGCCCTGCGCCTTCACCCTGCGTCCGGCGACAAGCATCTGCTGGTAGATCAGGCGATTGATCTGATAGTTGTAGTTGGCGATCTCGGGATCGCGCGGCAGGAGCTCCGACCAGGCCTGGCGCAGGCTATAGAAGAGCTTATCGCGCTGGAGCGCGCGCATAACCGTCTCGCGAATGGCCTGACGCGGATTGGTCGCAAAGTCGATCTCGGTAATGCCCAGTTCTAGAATATCTTCGATGCTGGCGGCGTAAAGCGTGAGGAATACCTGGCGTTTGTTGCGAAAATAGCTATAGAAGGTGCCAATGCTGACGCTGGCTGCGTCGGCGATGTCGTCGGCGGTTGTCGCATCGTAGCCGCGCTCTTCGAAAAGCTCGGCGGCGGCGGTCAAGATCGCGTCGCGCTTCTGGCGGCTTCGGGCCTGCTGTGGCACTCGTGGCAGATCGAGAGCGGCAAGAATGTCGGGAAACGCTACCTCGGTGCGGTGTTGGTCCACAGTGCCTCCTTATATCGTCAGGCGAGCCGGCGTGCGGCGAATAGCCCAACGACCGAAAGTGTGTCAGCTTGTACAAGCAAGCATCTTTAAGCTCGTCCACATTGCAGCGGGCCGATCCTCAGCCCGTCCAGATTTTAAGCCTTGTCCTCAGTCACGGCTATGCCGATTACGGACACCACGATCAGTAGTGTACTCCAAATGATCCAGAAACGGAAGTTATTGATTCCCTCGCCGCGCACTCGCGAGAACCTTCGTTCAGTGCTGTCAAAGCGGGAACGTATGGTACTCTTTTGTTCACTTGTTCGTTTGTTCCTTTGTTCTTCATGAGCTTGGAGGTGCACACTCATGAGCGTCGATCTTACTACAATGACGGTACACAACAATCGGCATGCTCAGCGCTACGAAGTCGTCGTGGGCGATGCGATCGCGATGATCGAGTATGGGCTGGTGGATCAAAGCATTGTTTTTACGCATACCGAGGTGCCGAAGGAGCTGGAAGGGCGCGGGATCGCGGGGAAGATGGCCCAGACCGCGCTGGAAGATGCGCGCGCTCACCATCTGCTGGTCGTGCCGCTCTGCCCATATGTCGCTGCGTACTTGCGGCGGCATCCCGAGTACCAGGATCTGGTCGATCCGGCCTTTCGCGGCATGCTCAAAGACGAGCCGCACAAGCTCTAGGCTTGCGCGGCTCAAATCATCTAATCTGGTTTCGCTGGGCGCTGCTACTAGCCGGCGGTCATCGGGATATGCACGGTGCGTATGTTGGCTGCCCAGACCTGCCACTTGATGCCGTCCCAGTAGAGCAGCTCGCCGTTCAAGCCAATCGCCCAGCCGAACGTCGGCGACACCATCTCGATGTCGACCAGCGGCCCGACGTCGGCGGGAACCGGCACGCTCTGCCACTCTGTGCCGGCCCAGCGAAAGATCAGGCCGTTGACGATGCTCGAGCCAACCGCCCAGGTTCCGGTCGTGGGGCTTGCCCACAGCCCGCTTAAGGTGTTGACGGACATCGGCATGCCCACATAGACCCAGCCGGTGCCGGTCCAATACTCACTTGCGCCCCGGTAAGAGCAATGATCTTGATAGCAGTCGATGATTTCCCTACCCACGACCCAGCCTTCCTGTGGCGACAAAAACATGATATCTTCGGCCTGGACCCGATTGGTAAACTGGTAGGTCCAGCTAGTGCCGTTGTAGCGCTTCAGGGAGCCGAACTCTTCCGCCATCCACACATTCGTTGGCGACAGCGCCGTGCTGGTGTAACCATTCCGTATGCGCGTATCATCTTCTTCGATCCAGCTGC
>JAFAYS010000640.1 GCA_019240175.1 Chloroflexota bacterium
AGATGCCAAGCCTGATGCCTACAATAGCAAGACAGAGAAGGTTGTTCGTGTTACGCGTAGGAAAGGATCACTATGAAAACACCGACACTGACCCAGCCCAGGCGCGCACTCTTACTAGTCGCGTCATTGATCGCGCTGTGTGCCGCAGTGCTGCCGACTGCCGCCGCGCCGTGGGCCGGTAATCGCACGCAATTTGCCTCGCCGCGCTTTGAGCGGGTCTGGCGCGACGCCGATCTGGCAGTGGAGCAGGGCACAACCACGCGCTCCTGGACCTGGGGACCGCAGCCCTGGTTCGACTACCAGGAGGTGTATCAGCAGTCGCCCAACGGCCTGCGCCTGGTGCAATATTTCGACAAGGCGCGCATGGAGATCAACGATCCGGCCAACACTGGCGGCTCGCTGGGCGGCGTGACCAACGGCCTGCTGCCGGTTGAGCTGGTCTCGGGCCGGATCAAGCTGGGCGACGGCATCGGCCCGGATCAAAATCAGCAGCGCGAGCCCGCCGATCTGAAGGTCGCCGGCGATGCTACAATCATTAGTAATCCCAGCCCAACCTATGCCAGCTTCCGCAGCGTCGCCACGATCGATAACGGCTACCGCGATCCTAACAAGATCGGGCAGCGCATCGGCACGACGTTTGCGCGCGACGGCCAGCTAGGCTTTCGCCAGGATCTGGCCAACCAGCCCGGCACCGAGATCGTCGCCTACGAGCCGGTAACCGGCCATAACATCCCGCGCGTCTTCGAAGATTTCCGCAATGCCGGTCCAGTCCCGGCGATCACCGCATTTGGCTATCCGATCACCGACGCCTACTGGGTACAAACAGAGATACGCAACACAGTGGTCGATGTGCTGGTCCAACTCTTCGAGCGACGCACGCTGACCTATACGCCGTCGAATCCGGCAGCCTTTCGCGTGGAGATGGGCAACGTTGGGCAGCACTACTTCCAGTGGCGCTACGCTGGCCTCGGCGGCCCGTGGGTATCTCCCGACCCCGAGTGGTCTATCGCGTATGCGTCCCAGACCGGCGGCTCAGCCTTCGAAATGTATCTGATGGAAGCGCCAGGCACCGAGCCACAGCGCATCCTTTCGTCGCCGGCGCTGCCCTACTCGATGGCCCGATCCTGGGTGGTGGTGGCACCTAAGCAGCCGCAGATCTACGGTGAGATCACCACCGCCGAAGGCTATCGCCAGATCGCCAGGTTCTCATTCTTCCCGCAGCCCATCCAACCAGAGCGCCTCGGCAACAACACCGCCAACGATTATCATCCTGCCATCTCACGCGACAATCAGCAGATCGCCTTTGTCTCCGATCGCGACGGTAACCCTGAGTTGTATCTGGCTATAAGTGGCCACTCGGTGAACAATCCGATTCGCCTGACCGAGACCAGCGGCTGTAGCGTAGAACATCCCTCGTGGCTGCCCGACGGCTCAGGGCTGATCTTCGAGAGCAACTGTCTGGATGGGAATTGGCAGATCTATCGCGCCGATCTCAGCTACGGCCTCAGCGGCAATGGCAACATCACGATCACCAGGCTGATCTCACCGAGATCTTCCCAGAGCCTGACGCTCAACGGTGCCGCAGATCGCTGGCCGCGCGTCTCGCCGAACGGCGCGCAGATCGCCTTCTTCTCGAATCGCGACGGCAACAGCGAGATTTATGTCATGGACATCGACGGCAAAAACCAGCAGCGTCTGACCAACAGCGCCAGCCGCGACGAAGCGCCGGTCTGGTCGTCCGACGGCACGGTGCTGCTCTTCAACAGCGATCGCGACGGCGATCATGAGCTGTTCGCGATCAACCGCGACGGCACGAATCTGGTCCAGCTCACGCACAACAATGTCGACGATGGATACGCCGTCTGGGGTCCGTAAAGCATCCTAGCGTACGCCTGAGTCGCTCGCGGCCTCGGTTTTGCTGAGGCCGTTTTGTTGTGTGAGCAGCACGAGCAAGCTTACGGTATAATAGCTGATAATATTGATTAAGTTACTATTGAAATGTAACGCTAACGAATCGTAGAATCTCGTAGAAAGGTAGATCCATGCCGAAGAGTGACAAGCTTTCGTCAGGCGGCGTCAAGCTGCTGCAAGAGCCTCAGCTGGCGCAGTTCGCCACAGTGATGGCCGATGGCGCGCCCCAAATCACGCCCGTCTGGGTTGATGTCGAGGCGGACGGTAGCCATATTTTGATCAACACCGCTGAGGGTCGGCTGAAGACCAAGAACACCAGCCGCAATCCGGATGTCGCCGTGAGCGTGGTCGACGCGCAGAATCCCTGGCGCTACGCCGTGGTGCGCGGCAAAGTTGTGGAGCACGTTCACGAGGGCGCCGACGATCATATCGATCGCATGGCGCAAAAATACCTGGGCCAGGAAAAATACCCGTTCCGCCGCCCGGATGAGCAGCGCGTGATTCTGCGGATCAGGCCGCACCATGTGCTGGAGCAGGGCGTAGAATAACCCCGCGCATCGTCGTCTTCACCGGGAGCAGCCACGCACGGCTGCTCTTTTGTTTTGCTTGCCAACACGAACAGCTGACGGAGCCACCGCACAGGGCGCTGCCTTCGCGGAACTATTACTAGCTCAATGTGGTTTATAAGAGTACCCGCAGTTGAACCAATCAAAGGTACTGAACAAGGAGGTAGCCATGCGCTGGTTCGTGTTGTTAGGCCTGCTCTTCGTAACGTTGATCTTCCCTTCGTCCACCCGAGCAGACTCGCCCATCCCGCCACACGACTATACTCAAATCGCAGGTGGAGGAAAGTACATCTTTGTCATGCTTACGCGTGACAAGCCTTCTTCTACGAATAGCCAGTCGGGAACACGCAACCAGGACGCAACGATTCGCAAGACCTATACAGAATCTGGACTGTACCTCAATGACGGTTCGACCACGCCACTCTGGACGATTGACTGGTATGCCTCAGAGGTTACCGTCTCCTCGGATGGGCATTCGCTCGTCAGGTGGGGACCGTGGCCGTCTACGGACAACTACGGCGAACTTGCCGTGGGTTTTTACACCGACGGCAAGCAGATTCTGTCCTATCAAGTCGACGATCTGGTAGGCCGTCCACAAACGTTGCCTGAGAGCATCAGCCATTATCAGTGGCGCAATTATGGCAAACCAGCAGCCTTCGACGACCAACGGCACGAGCTGAGCTTGACCACCCTCAACGGCGAGCACTATGTTTTCGATGTCAGATCTGGCGAGATTGTGCGGAAGGACGTATCTGCGGCCACCACTCCGCAGGTCACGAGGACATCTGCTGAGGCAGCTGCAGCCCTCAGCCAAGGTATCAGAGGATCGATGCCGTTGATTGCGCTGGCCGTGCTGGCGGGTGGATTAGTGGTATTTTTTACTGCACGATATATCAAAGGGTCCTAGTGCAAACTCGCCAAGTCTGAGGCTCGTGGCGCGTAAGTTGCCTCCATCTGTGCCAAGAGCAAGCATGAGGAGCGGATGAGATGCAACCAGATCTTTTGCTACCACCCGGCGAGCGACTCGGCTGGGCGATCGTCGGGCTGGGTGACTTTGCCTGCAACCAGATTTTGCCGGCCTTCGCCGCCTGTGGTCGATCCAAAGTCACGGCGGTCGTCAGCGGCGATCGTGCGAAGGCCGAGCGAGTTGCGCGCCAGTACGGCGTGCCAGCGCATGGCGTCTACACCTACGAGACCTTCGATCAGATTCGCGACAATCCCGAGATCGACGTGGTGTATATTATTTTGCCCAACGCCATGCACGCCGAGTACACAGTCCGAGCCGCGCAGGCAGGCAAGCATGTGATGTGCGAAAAGCCGATGGCGCCCACGGGTGCCGAGTGCCGACGCATGATCGACGCCTGCGCTGAGGCGCAGCGCAAGCTGATGATCGCGTATCGGGCGCACTTCGAGCCGCACAACGTCGAGGCCCAGCGGCTGCTGCGCGAAGGCGCGATCGGTGAGCTCAAGCTGATCGTAGCCGATCACGCACGGCTGCTCGATCCGCAGCAGCCCCAGGATCGCTGGCGGACCCAGCGGGAGCTCGCGGGCGGCGGCGCGCTGGTCGATATCGGCATCTACAGCCTGAACGCGGCGCGCTGGTTTACCGGCGAAGAGCCCACCGGCATCCAGGCGACAGAGTTTAGCACGCCCGGCGACGAGCGCTTTCGTGAGGTAGAAGAGTCGATCAGCTTTGTGCTGCGCTTCCCCGGCGGCGTGATCGCCAACTGCCTGGCCAGCTACGGCGTCGAACGCTGCAAGCGCTACCGGCTGCTCGGCAGCGAGGGCTGGCTGGATCTCGACCCGGCGACGGAGTACCACGGCAACCGGCTGGTGGTGGGCACGGCCAAAGGTCATGAGGAGCGCATCGTGGCGGCGGGCAACCAGTTTGCGCGCGAGATCGATCATCTGTCGGAGTGTGTGCAGGAGAACCACGAGCCGCAGACGGATGGGCTGATGGGTCTGCGCGATGTCGAGCTGATCCAGGCGATCTATCAGGCGGCGGGCATTACCGGCGGCGAGCAGACGCGCGAGCGCTAAAAGCAGAAACAGCTCGCGGAGAAGCACATCGCTCAGGACTTCTCTGCGAGCTGTTTCGAATCCCAATATACTAAAATCACATCATATGATCACTTGACAAACATAACTTTTGATGCTAAAATGATGCTATATTGATGATAAAGATAGATAAGTTACCGACCAGGAAGAACTATGGTGGAACAACGATACACATTGACGCTCCCCTCCGAGATTTACGAAGAGCTTAAGGGGCAAGCGGAAAAACGCGGCTTGTCGATCAAAGAGGCTGTTCGTCAATGCCTCAAGATTGGATTAGTCGCGATGAAAGTTGATGAAGATCCGAATGCGGAGATGTTCATCAAAGAAAAGATCCAAGATGCAAGCGGCGTCTCAGAAATCAAGGAAACACGCTTGCAGTTCATCTGGTAAGCAATCACCGATAAGTGAAAGGAGCAGAATGAGCAGATTATTTCGTTCATCTCGTCAACGTTAAAAGTCGGCTGTTAGAACAAGTAGTGGTGGCTCTCTTGTAGAGTTGCCACGGACACGAGACCTAGCATTGTATATTGCGAGGAGCTACGAGGTGCGGGGCAACTCCCTCATTTCGCATTACAATTTCACTGGTTCGTGTCTTGTTCATAGTGACGGATACATGAGAGTACCTTGGCTTAAAGGAGCACTTTCATGATATCCACGAAGACGATAGATCAATTGGTAGATGAGCTGTTGGGAAA
>JAFAYS010000747.1 GCA_019240175.1 Chloroflexota bacterium
GGCCGCCGTTGCGCTGCCAGTAGCTGCGAAACGTGCCGCACACGTTATAGCCGGTCTGCTCGAAAAACGTGCAGTCGGGATTGTACGGCATCGGCATGCCCGGCTGCCAGGCACGGCCCTGCAATTCGAGGTAGCGCGCGCCCAAGCGTCCGGCCAGCACGCCCTTGTGCTCGTTGGTGTGATCTTCGAGCCGATCGCGCTCAAACCACTGCACCGGGCCGGACCAACTCTCCTCGACTACCTCGGTGCGCTGATCGGTAATCGGGTAGCCGAAGACCGCCAGGCCACCATTGCGCTCCCAGTAATCGAGGATCGCGCCGGCAACACACAAGCCGGTTTCTTTGAAACAGCGTGAGCGCAGCTGGGCGCTCGCCGGCGCTGGCACGACGCTGTACAAACTGGTGAGCAGCAGCGCCAGGAGCAAAAGTCGTCGTCGCATGATGAAGTTCCTTTCTTCTCTTTACTAGTGTAGCGATTCGGTGAGATCGAATTGGTCAACTGGTCATCAGCATAGCCAGACCATACTACACACGAATGAGCCGAAAGTTGTAGGAGCGGCTGATGTGCTGCTCACACGGGCTGATAGATCGCTGACTCGCCTGAGAAACGGTCAAGCAATAGCTTGAAAACTCACCTATTGACAAACTTTTTTAAAGTTATAAAATAAGTAATCAAATATCGAAATTTGGTTAAGAACAGGATTGTTATGGCCGCTCTACGTAGTACAGTTCGTGATCTCAAGCGCTCGAATCGTGAGCGCCTGCTGCGCCAGCTGTACTTCGACGCGCCGATCAGCCGCCTGGATCTGAGCCAGCGCCTGGGTCTTAGCCCAGCCACAGTGACGCACGCCGTCGCGGAATTTCTGCAAGACGGCTTGATCGTTGAGTCGGGCGTGGAAGAGTCCGAGGGTGGGCGGCCACGCACGCTGCTGCGGATCAACGCCGACTACGGCTACCTGATCGGCGTGGACGTGGGCGAGACCGACATCCAGCTAGAAATCTTCGACCTGACGCTGCGCAAGCTTGAGCTGATCCGGCATCCAGTCGGATCGAGCGCGGCGCTGCCTGAGCACGTGGTCCAGCAGATCAGTGACGGCATCGCCGAGCTGATCGAGCGTGCCGGAATCAAGCCTGAGCAGCTGCTGGGCATCGGCGTGGGCATGCCGGGCATTGTGGATGTGAGCAGCGGCGTGTCGGTGTTCGCGCCCAACTGGGGCTGGCGGCAGATCCCGTTTCTGGATCTGCTCGCGGCTCAGGTGTCGGCACCGATCTACCTCGACAACGGCGCGAAAGCTATGTCGCAGGCCGAGCAATGGTTCGGCGCGGGACAGGGCATCGAGGATATGGCCGTGCTGCTGATCGGTACCGGCGTGGGCTCAAGCATCATCGTCGACGGGCGGCTGCATCGCGGCGCGACCAACAGCTCGGGCGAGTGGGGCCACACCTCGATCGAGGCCAGGGGCCGTATGTGCCGCTGCGGCAGCCGTGGCTGTTTGGAAGCCTACATCGGCGCGCCTGGGATCATCCAGCGGCTGCGCGAGCACGCGCCGGAAAGCCCGCTGCTGCGGCATGAGCAGCAGACCGCAATCATCGCCGATCTTTTCCACGCCGCGCAGGCCGGCGACGCCGCTGCTCAGCAAGTGCTTGGGGAAACGATCGAATATCTCGGCATCGGCATCGCCAACCTGATCAATCTGCTCAACCCACAGCGTATCCTGCTCGGCGGCTGGGTCGGCATGCACTTCGACCCGCCCTTACTGGCGCGCGTCTCCGAGATCGTGGCGCAGTATACCCTGATGCAGCCCTTCCGCGCCGCGCAGATTGGCGTCTGCCAGCTGGGCCAGGAAGCGGTCTGTATGGGCGCGGCCACGCTGGCACTCGATACTTTTTTGACCAGCGCCGGTCAAGGGCTACGGAGTGGCGCGCAGGCCACACTCGCACGCGGCGCGGCAGCCACGACCAGACGCACAGCGCCGGCGGCATAACGCGAGCCAGGCAGACGATCCAAACCACAAACGGGCAATCACCAGGCCACCCCCAGGCCTGCTCATTCGCACAGTAGAGATCGATCCTCAGCGATCGGACGCGCTTCGTTCAAAGGAGAACACATGCCTGCTTCACGCCCGACCAGCCGCCACCCCTCAAAGCTTCAGCCTGCCCCATCCGAGCACCGATCGGCGCTGCCTGCCGCCGCTTGATCGCACGTCGGCCTCACCGCTGGCGTGAGCGCGCAACCGCGCTGCCCGAAGATTGCAGGCGCACATTTGAGCCAGCCCTAAGCGTCTTGCGCGCATGCAGGCGCTGTCTATCCCTACTCACGTAAGGAGCAATCATGAAAACCGGTTTATCACGTATCCTTACCATGGCGCTGCTCGCCGCCTTTTTGTTCAGCCTTCCCGGCGTGCCGGTGACGCACGCGGCGATCGGCGCGGGCGATTTTTTGAAAGCCAACGGCAAGGTGCTCAGGAAAAACTCCGGCACCGGCGCGGTCTTTAATTTTCGCGGCACAAACCTGGGCGGCTGGCTGCTACAAGAAGGCTGGATGTCGCCGCTGGGCGAGGCCGCGCTGACGCGCACCGGCTGGACCGCGACCGCCTCGAATACCAGCCCCTACGGCGACACGCCCGACAAAGCGCTGGACGGCAACACGAGCACGCGCTGGAGCAGTGGCGTAGCACAAGGCAGCGGCCAATGGTTCCAGGTGGATATGAAAGCGCAGCGCACGTTTAATCAAATCTCGCTGGACGCCGCCACCAGCACCGGCGATTTTCCGGGCAGCTTTCTGATCCAGGGCTCGAACGACGGCGGATCGTGGTGGAACATCACCACCGCTACCGGCAGCGGCCAGTACGTGCTCGTCGATCACGGCGATCGCACGGCGCGCTACATCCGCATCACGCTCCAAAGCGGCAAAGGCAACTGGTGGTCGATCAACGAGTTCAACGCCTACGTTTCCGACGACTACAGCCTACGCCAGAAGCTCAGCTCGCGCTTTGGCACCGCAACCGCGGATAGCCTGATCGCGGGCTACCAGGACACCTGGATCACGGCCAGCGACCTCGACAACATCAAGAACATCGGGCTCAACACGGTGCGCGTGCCGATCCACTGGCTGGTGCTGATGAACGAGAACGGCACCATGAAGCCGGACTCCGTGGCATTCCGCAAGCTCGACTGGGTTGTCAACGAAAGCGCGGCGCGTGGCCTGTACGTGATCCTGGATCTGCACGGCACGCCCGGCGCGGCCTGTCCCTGGCAGTCGTGCGGCCAGGCGGGCACCAATGAGCTGTGGACCAACGCGACCTACCAGACCTGGACGGTGCAGATCTGGGAGCGGCTGGCCACGCGCTATCGCGGCAACGCGGCAGTCGCGGGCTACGATCTGCTGAATGAGCCGCTGGTCTCGATGGGAGCGGCAGAAAACGCCACGCAGGTGCGCCAGAAGTTCGATTTTTATAACCGGCTGTATCAGGCCGTGCGCGCCAAAGACCCGGATCATCTGATCATTGTCGCGGCCTTCTTCGACTGGGAGCAGGCGCTGCCGCCCTCGACCTACGGCTGGACCAACGTGATGTACCAGACGCATCACTATAACTTCAGCAACTTCAGCGACTGGAACTCGACCAACGCGATGATCGACACCGCGCTGCAAAAGATGGCGACGTATCAGAATCAGTGGAACGTGCCGATCTACGCGGGCGAGTACTGGTTCTGGCAGCACAACGACCTCTACGAGAAGTGGCACACCGGCCTCAACGCGCTCAACGCCTCGTGGACCAACTGGACGTATAAAGTCAAAAACGCCGACAGCTCGGCTGGGCCGGATGGCGTGATCAACGGCGGCAACTGGGGCTTCTACACCACCAACACCAACCCGATCCCGGATCTCAACAACGACAGCGCGACCACCATCGCCTCCAAGTGGAGCCGCTTCAGCACCAACTACTTCGTGCCCAACACCAGCTTCCAGAACCTGGTGCGGACGTACACCGCCGCCGGCACGTGGTCCACGATCCAGGCAGTGGCGAATAACAACTACGTCAGCGCCGATCTCAACCAGGGCGGACAGCTGCTTGGCAATCGGCCAACCGCCAGCGGCTGGGAAAAGTACCTGGTGATCAACAATCCTGACGGCACGATCTCGCTGATGTCGCTGGCCAACAACAAGTATGTCAGCGCCGATCTCAACTCGGGCGGCAGATTGATCGCTAGATCAAGCGGCGTGCTGGCCTGGGAAAAATTCCGCCGCGTCGATCTCGGCAACGGCACGGTCGCGCTGCAAGCGCTGGCCAAC
>JAFAYS010000775.1 GCA_019240175.1 Chloroflexota bacterium
GTAGCCGCCCTGCAGCAGGTAGCGCGCGCCGTCCTCCCCGCCGATCTCCTCGTCGGTCACGAACTGCCACGCGATGTTGGGCCGCGCGCCGCTCTCGGCGAGCTCCTTCAACAGCCGCAGCATCGCCGCGCCCGCCGCCTTCATGTCCTGCGAGCCACGCCCGTAGATGCGCCCGTCACGCTCGAATGGCTCGAACTGCTCCGGCTTGCCTGGCACCACATCCACATGCGCGTTCAGCACCAAGCCCTTGGCGCGCTCCTCGTCGAACGCGGCCACCAGCGACGGAAAGCCGTTCGACTCGTGCCGCTCGACGTAGACGCCGGGTAGCTGCCGGCAGTACTGCTCGATGTAGTCGATCACCGCTGTGCGCCCGGCGGCATCATCCGACACCGAAGGAATCGCGATCAGGTCGTTGGTAAGTTGCACAAGTTCGTCTCGCAACGGCATAGTCGCTCCTGTGTAGAGATTTGTGGGCTGTAGCATAACCTGACGCCGGGCCGAGCGCAACTACTGGTCCTGCTCACCCTGATTCGCTTCACGAATTTTGCGCTCAACGTCTGCCAAATTGTTCTGCACAATCATCGTCTTAGGGTGCTCATCTCCCAAGAAATCTCGTAAGATCAGCAATCCCCTTTCATAGGCTGCTCTCGCGCCACTCAGGTCTCCTAATGATTGAAGAATATTACCCAAATTGTTCAGAGGTGATGCTACGTCTGGGTGCTCAGCACCACACATTACTTCACTAATCCGCAATGCTCGTTCAACAACCATCTGGGCTTTTACAAGATCCCCTAAATCGCGGAGGACACTCCCTAGGTTGTTCATCATCGTTGCTACGGTCAGATGCTCAGGACCATACACTGCTTCACTAATCCGCAATGCTCGTTCATATGCTACTTTCGCACCCTCCAGATCCCTTAAATCCTGAAGAATATTGCCTAGATTGTTCACTACAATTGCTACAATCGCATCCTCAGTACCATATATTACTTCATCGATCCGCAATGCCCTTTCATAGGCTGCTTTTGCGCCGAACAAGTCGCCCAAATCAGAAAGAACAAGACCCAAGTTATTCAACCTTATTGCTACCGTCTGATGTTCAGAACCGTACGTATCCTCATCAATATGTAGGGCTCGTTCAATGACCCCCTTTGCTCCTACAAGATCCCCTAAATCGCGGAGGACGAGACTCAGATTGCTCAAATCTCTAGCTACCGTCGGATGTTCGGAACCGTACATATCCTCATCAATTCGCAGTGCCTGCTCAAGAGACAGTTTTGCTTGGGGGAGCAAAACACGCGTACGCAAGTAACCACCACCTACTTGATTAAGTAATTCTCCTGTTATATCTAAGGCGACTTTCATAGCCTCTGCATAGCGGGCTGCTATAAAAGCGTGTGGCAACAAACGAGCACATTCAGCCCAGGTTGCCACTTCATCACTATTCAAAGGGAAACTTTCATTAACTAACCCCACAACACTCTCAATCCATCGTTCCCGCTCTTCCTGACTCATTCGATCTCGTGTCACAGCCTGCACCATTCGGTGGACTGAGAGCATCCCGTCATCCAGGTCGATCAGTGAGTAGCAGCGGAGTGCAGCGATGGCTTTGTTCAAGGATAGCGGATTTTGGACTGCCTCTCGCAGTCCTTCCGGTAAAAATTCTGTACCTGCTCGAATCATATCGAGCGGAATATCGTCAGGAGCAAAGAAGGCGCAGAGGTTGAGCAAATCCACTGCGGCTGGCAATTGTTGCTGAACTTGTTGGAATGCCAGATCCCAGGTTTTAGTGATCGAGACTGGATATTCTGTCGGTTCACTTCCTTCCTCATCAAAGAGCGCGGTTTGGTAGCTCTCGAAGAGCTTGAGGTACTCAGCCAGCGAGATGCCGGTTGCATCGACATAGGCTCCTGCGTGCTCCAAGGCCAGCGGCAGATCGCCCAGGGCTTCGGCTAGCTTGTTCGCCGCTGACTCGTCGGTCTGGCCGGTACGCTTCAAAAGAAACTTGATCGACTCGGCGCGATCGAGCTCTTCGACTTCCAGCGGCTGAGCTTTGCCGCGCCAGGCTGCGTAACGCGACGTGATCAAGATCTGCCCGCCGCTGCCCTGCGGTCGATACAAATCAAGATCTTTCGGCTCGTTGACGTTGTCGAAGATCAGCAGCCAGCGCGAGTGTTGATCTAGCCAACGGCGCACAGCTTCGACTACCACCGCCTGCTCGGTCGCGTCTTTTTCCGCAAGATCCAGCCGTTGAGCCAGAGCGGCGTAATCGGCGGCGAGCGTAGCGGTTTGCTCCGAGCGTATCCACCAGACAACGTCATAGTCGGCGGTGTGACGGAAGGCGTGCTCGACGGCAAGCTGCGTTTTCCCTACGCCGCCCAGGCCATGAATCGCTTGCTGGGTGAGCGCGGTAGCCTGCCCAGATCGCAGCGATGCTTGGAGTTGAGTGAGCAGTTCGTCGCGGCCTGTGAAGTTCGGATTGCGCTGGTGCGGCACGTTCCAGATGCTCGGCATTGGTAACGTGGAGCGCGGCGAGTCGCTTGGTGTTTCTGTTTGGAGATCACTAACGGCGCGGTGAATGCCTTCAGCCACCTTGGCGTATGCCTCGTCACGATTCGACCATTTCGTGATCGCCTTGAGCTGGCCGTGGCTATCTTTCGGGAGCATTTCTAGGCTGGCGAACGGCGCATTTTTGAAGAACACTGGCCTGAGCAACACCGGAATCACCCGTGCTTCGCCGACCTCGTGGCGCTGCATCGCCCGCTTCATCTCGACGCTGTTGATGTACGGGGAGGCTAAAAATTTCGCGCTGATCAGCAGCAGAATAACGTCAGCCGTTTCGAGCTGCTCAAGGATCGCTGGCTCCCACGCTTGCCCGGCAAGTATCTCGCCGTCATGCCAGGTTTCGATGATGCCCTGCTGCTTAAGATTTGCCAGATGATCGTCGAGGTCGTCACGCAGCATTTTGTCTTCGCGAGCATACGAGATGAACACCTTCATGCGTCTTTGATCTCCCGCCGCCACAGCGCCGCTCCTCTCCCAAAGTAGCGCCAGTATAGCCGATCCGCCCAGCCTTGGACAGAGCAAAATCCGCGTTGGAAAGACTTAAACTTAATTAAAACAGTTATAGCTGTATAAATTGACTCTTCACAAAGTTGGTGTTAAAATACACAGGCATGGAAATGGCAAAACCAACAAGTGAAGACAGCTTGCAGTACTTGCAGCGCGGCCCGGCTGCCGAGATCTTGCGCTTGCTCCAGCACAACGGCCCCATGAGCGCCAAGCAACTCCAAGCCGAGCTCGGCGTGCGCAGCCTCAACGCCGTGCGTGAGCAGATCAGCAGCCTGACGGCATCCGGCCTGATCGTCGCCAACGCGGTGCGGCGCGGCACTGGACGGCCCGCCTACCTGTACATGCTGAGTGACAAAGCCCAGGCGCTGTTTCCCAAAGGCTACGACGTCCTGCTCAAGCTGCTACTGGAAGAGCTTGACGAGCAGCTGGGGCAGGAGCGGCTACAGCAGATCTTGACCGGCGTGAGTACGCGGCTGGTGCAGCACTACGGCGGCCAAACCGAAAGCGCAGAGCTTGGACAGCGGCTGGCGGTGCTGGCACAGGCGCTGGCGCAGCGTGGCACGCCGATCATCATCGATGAGCACGAAGACGCGGTGATTCTGCACGAGTACACCTGTCCCTACTTCAACGTTGCGCAGGAGAACGCCGAGGTCTGTCAGATCGAGCAGCAGATGATGGAGCAGGTGCTGGGACGCAAAGCGCGGCTCACCCAGCGCATTGTCGATGGGCACGCCGGCTGCCAGTTTGTGGTCGATGGGCTGAAGCGCCCGAGCGATGGTGACGCGGCTGAGAATGATAATCGGTTGCAGCAAAGTTAAGGTATAATCTCTCGTCTTTTGAGAGTTTCGAATATAGTACCGAGGAGTACATAAAAAAACATGGCGAACGGCAACAGTAACAACCTCGAAATTCGTGATCTGCACGTTCAGATCGAGGGTGAAGATAAGGAAATCCTGAAGGGAATTAACCTGACGGTCGAAGCTGGCAAGATTCACGCGATCATGGGACCGAATGGCTCCGGTAAAAGCACGCTAGCCTACACGCTGGCCGGCCATCCGCGCTACGAGGTCACCGAGGGCGAAGTGCTCTACCACGGCGAGAACGTGCTGGATCTTGAGGCCGACGAGCGCTCCAAACTCGGCATCTTCCTGGCCTTCCAGTATCCCGTCGCGGTGGCCGGTGTGACAGTCGCCAACTTCCTGCGCGCCGCGATCAACGCGCACCGCGGCGAAGAAGGCAAGGATCGACGCCAGACCGCGATTCCGGTGGCCGAGTTCCGCAAGCAGCTCAACGAGCGCATGAAGATGCTGGATATGGCTCCCGAGTTTGCCCGCCGCTACCTCAACGAAGGCTTTTCGGGCGGCGAGAAGAAGCGGCTTGAGATCTTGCAGATGGCGATGTTGAAGCCTAGCATTGCGCTGATGGACGAGACCGACTCGGGCCTGGACATCGACGCGCTGCGCATCGTGGCCAACGGCGTCAACACGATCAAGCAGCAGAACCCCGAGATGGGCGTGCTGGTGATCACGCACTACCAGCGCCTGCTCGACTACATCAAGCCCGACGTGGTGCATGTGCTGATGGACGGCCAGATCGTGCGCGAGGGCGGCCCGGAGCTGGCGCTTGAGCTGGAAGAAAAGGGCTACGACTGGATTCGCGAAGAGGTATTCGGCAATGTTAGCTAAGAGCGAATCGCAGACGCTGGCGGCCCTGAGCGATCTCACGCCCGAGATCTTCGAGCAGAACGCGCTCACCGAGACGCGCCGATCCGCGCTGGCAACCGCCCAGCAGCTGGGTCTGCCGTTCTGGCGACGTACGGATCTCAAAGATTTCAAGCCCGATACGCTGCGTCCAACCTATGGCGCGGTCGAGATTCACGCATCGGTTGAGCAGGGCGTGTACGTGGCCGATTTCCAAACCGCGCTGCGCGAAAAGGGCGATCTGGTGGCGCGCTATTTCGGCACGGCGGTTCCAAGCGATCTCAACAGCTTTGTCGCGTATAACACCGCGCTGGCCAAC
>JAFAYS010000810.1 GCA_019240175.1 Chloroflexota bacterium
AAGCCAGGATAGCCATTTCTGTTTCATGAAATCCTCCACATTGAGAAAAACAACCGACAGGAGATACCGACGGATCGGAGCGTCAAGACCTCCTTTCAAGCTCAGCGATACAATAGCACAGGTGCTGACCGTTCGCGAAACGCCTGCTCGTAGACGGCCCAGGACGCACTGATCTGCTCGGGTGGTGTGCCCGCCAGCAGCGCCGCGCGTACCTCAGGCGATCCGGCCAGTCGATCGAAGTGGGCCGTATTCCAGCTCAGCTGCTCAGGATACAGCTGGACGATCGCGGCGACCAGCGCCAGGCCAGCCGCAGCCGGACGCAGCGCGTCTGGATCGGTCACATGGGGCTGCACGCCCTCACATAGCTCGCCGGTGTAAGGCTCGGCGCAGGGCGTGAAGGCAACAGGACGCCAGCGCACGCCCGGCAGATTCAAGCGGTTGAGCGTGCCGGCCAGCAGCGGCCCGTCGAGCCAGGGCGCGCCGAGCCACTCGAAGGGCTTGGCCGTGCCGCGTCCGACCGAAATATTGATACCTTCGCTCAGGCACGTGCCGGGATAGATCAGCGCGGCCTCGGCGGTCGGCATGTTCGGCGAGGGCGGAACCCACGGCAGTCCAGTATCAGCCCACCGCATCAAGCGATTCCAGCCGTCGCAGGGCACCACCGTCAGATCGCAGCCGAATTTTTCTTCGTCGTTGATCAGCCGCGCGAGCTCACCAAGCGTCAGGCCGTGGCGCATCGGGACGTCGTACAAACCAACCAGCGTGCGCTGCTCCGGCTCCACGCCCGGCCCTTCGATCGCGCCGCCGATTGGATTCGGACGATCGGTGACGATCACCGCCACGCCAGCCTGGGCCGCCGCCTCGATCAGCTTGATCGCCGTCCAGACGTAGGTGTAGAAGCGGCAGCCGACATCTTGCAGATCGCAGACAATCACGTCGAGATCCGCCAGCTGTTCGCGCGTCGGCGCAAAGTTCGCGCCGTACAGGCTGTAGAGCGCCACGCCCGAGCGATCCACGCCGCCCGCGATATGTTCGCCGTGAGCGATTCCGCCGCGCAGCCCATGCTCAGGCGCGAAGAGCGCGCGCACATCGGCAGCGCGGAGCAGCGCCTCAGCGGTGCTCGTCAGATCGGGCAGCACGCCGCTCCCATTGGTCAGCACGCCGACGCGCCGGTTTGCGAGCAGATCGCAGCGCTCGTCGAGCAGCACGCTGATGCCGGGCCGCACGATCACAGCATGCGCTCCTGAAGGGCCGGCAGCGTGACGGGCAATTTGCCCTGCGCCTGCACGCGTCCCGCCAGCACATCGACCAGCGCGTGCAGCGAAACATCGGGATCGCCGTAAGTCAGCAGCACCGCCGCCGCATCGGGAATCAGCGTTGCATCGTAGGGGCTGCGCACGGCGGCCAGCACCAGCGGACGATCCAGCTTCGCCAGCATGCGCGCGAACTCGGCTTGCTGCGGCAACAGCGTAGCATTGCGTGTGATCAGCACAATCACCTCGCTGCTTTCGGCCAGCGCGCGCGCTTCGGCCTGCTGCTCCGCGCTTAGCTCACGGCTGATCGCCAGGCTGGACGTGTGGGGAAAGGCCTGCGTTACCAGCGAGCGCAACAGCTCGGCTCGCTCAAATGCTTCTTCCACCAGCGCAAAGCGCGGCAGCACACAGTCGATCAGCGCCAGCCGTGCGTTGCGCGCCAGCAGCAGAATATCCGCGCCCTGCGTCACAGTCAGGCCGCGACGGGCCAGCGCCAGCGCCGACTCGTAGAGCGTGGAAGCGGGCTCGGCAAACGGCGGCAGCTCATGCGTGAGATTGTAGGCTTCGCGCAGAGCATCGAGCCGACGCGCAGTCGCCGCAAACAGATCGTCGCAAAGCTCGCCGCGCTCAACCGCCGCGACCAGCGCCAGCGCCACGTCGACCTGCGATTGGAGCGAGCCGAGTGGCAGCAGCACATCCGCGCCCGCCGCCTTGGAGCGCAGCGCCGCCTCGCTCGGCGTGTAGCGCGCCGCGATCGCCTGCATGTCCAGCGCATCGGTGAAGATCACGCCTTCGAAGCCCAGCTGTACGCGCAGCAGATCCGTTAGAATCGCACGTGACAGCGTGGCTGGCTGCGAGTCGAGCGCCGTGAAGATGATATGCGCGCTCATCAAAGCTGGAATTCCGTCGCGGATCGCGGCCTCAAAGGGGGCCAGCTCGATCTTCGCCAGCCGCTCGTGCTCGTGGCGGACGGTCGGCAGCCCCAGATGCGAGTCGATGTCGGTGTCGCCGTGGCCGGGAAAATGTTTGCCGGTCGCGATCACGCCCGTGGTACGGTAGCCGTGCAGCGCCGCCATGGCAAACTCGGCCACCAGCGCCGGATCTTCGCCAAAGGAGCGCGTGCCGATCACCGGATTGGCCGGGTTGCAGTTCACGTCGAGCACCGGCGCGAAGTTCAGGTTGACGCCAAACGAGCGCAGCTGCTGGCCGGTCAGGCGGGCGCACTGATAGGCCGTTTGCGGATCGCCGGTGGCAGCCTGCGCCATCTGGCTGATCGTCGTCACGAGCGGCGCGCGCAGCCGTGTGACCGTGCCGCCTTCTTGATCCAGCGCGATCAGCAGCGGCGGCAGGCCAATCTGCGCGGCGTGAGCTTGCAGATCCGAGGTCAGGGCGTACAGCTCGGCGGGCGTGCCGATATTGTGGGCAAAAAGAATCACGCCGCAGGCGCGCGTCTGGTCAAGCGCGGCGAGCAGCTCCGGCGTAGCGTGTCGGCCCTGAAAGCTGAGCATCAGGCTTTGGCCGACACGATCGGTGACTCGGGGGGTCATACATCACCTTCCCGGACGAGTCGCGCCACGAAGCGGTAGCGATCGCCCCGGTAGATCGATTGGACAAACTCAAACGGACGCTGGACGGCATCAAAGGTTGTGCGCTGAATGCGCAGCACGGGCGAACCCTCGTTGAGCTGAAGCAGCGCGCGCTCACGCGGCAGCGCCAGCACCGCGTCGAACTCCTGCACGGCCTCGCAAGGAATAATGCCGAAGTGCTCGCGCAGCACGGCGTAGAGCGATCCGTCATGATCCATGTGCAGCAGCCGCTCCACACCTTCAAAGGATAGGCAGGCGGTTTCCAGAGCCATCGGCTCGTCATCGGCCAGCCGCAGCCGCTCAATACACACCACTGGCGAGCCATCGGGAATGCGCAGCCGCGCCGCGATCGTATCGCTGGCGGTGGTCTGCTCCAGGCGCACAAGTCTGGTAGTGGGCGTGAAGCCGCGCGCGCGCATGTCTTCGGTGAAGCTGGTCAGCGACTGCACGCTTTGCCGGATCTTGGGCTCGGCCACGAAGGTGCCTTTGCCGCGGCTGGTGTACAAACGGCCTTCCTGGATCAGCTCAGTGAGCGCCTGGCGCGCCGTCATGCGGCTGATGTCGTACTGCTCGCTCAGCTCACGCTCCGAGGGTACGCGACCGTGCGGCGGCAGGTCTCCGTTGGTGACTTGCGTTTCGAGCAGCTTTTTGAGCTGAAGATAAAGTGGGACCGGACTGTGCTTGTTGAGCATAGGTATTTGTGTTAAAATAACGTAAGAACCACCTGAGTGGTCTATACCACTATAGTCCACACATCCCATGCTTGTCAAGCGTGTTTCTCTCATTCAACGCGATCGCGTAGATTCTGATTCATCGTTGCCACTCCCCGGCAGGTTCGCACATGTTTAAGGAGACCTTCCATGGCCGATCGTTCGCATTCGCACCCCAATCGTCGGACGTTCCTGAAAGGCGCTGTGGCCGCAGGCGCGCTCCTCGGATCGTCGGACGCAGTCCGTTTGCGTGCAGCTAGCCCCGCCGAAATGTCCGCGGCTCAAGCTCCGGTATCGCTGTCCAGCGCTGTTACCAACGGCGTGCGGCACCGCGACTGGCACACCGTGCCGCGTAACGACGGCACCACAGTCGAGGCGTACAGCGCAGATGCCGATGGCGATCTGCAGCTGCTGCGCAATCCTGACGGCTCGTTTCAGCCGACGCGCACGTTTGTCTCGAGCGTGCAGCAGGTCGCGGGACGCTTCAACATGGTTGCCATGCACTGGGTCGCGGATGTGCCGGCCAGCACCACGATCGCCGTCGAGGTGCGCGGCAGCCAGGATGGGCTGAACTGGAGCAAGTGGGCGATCGTCGGCCATGAGATCGAGGCGCGCGATCGCCGCGAGACGGTCTCGACCTACGAGACCTTCACCGATGTTGTGGATCTGAGCCGCGCCAGTGTGATGCAGTACCGTATTACGCTGACCACTGCCGACACACGAATCTCGCCCACGGTGCAGCGCGTCACCGCCACGCAGATCGACGCGCTTGACGCGCCCTTGCTGGAAGATTTGGACTCGCGCGGTCGTGCGATCCCGTTCCGCGTCGGCAATGGCGGGCCGCCAACCGCGCGGCTGATCCTGCGCGACGGGCCAAACGGCTGGGGGCCCGGCTACATCGCCCCCGACGATCCGCGCTACTGGCCGCCGTTCTCGGGCGTGTATCCCAACGAGTTCGTGACGATCCATCACACGGCGGGCGCGAACAATCCCGAGAATCCTGTCGCGACGATGCGAGCCGTGTGGTACTATCACGCGATCTATCTCGGCTGGGGCGATATCGGCTATCAGTTCCTGATCGATCAGTATGGCAACGTGTATCAGGGACGTGACGGCGGCGACAGCACCGAGGGCGGGCATGTGTATCGCTACAATCACTACAACTGCGGCGTGTGCTTGATCGGCCAGTTCCAGCCCGGCGCGACCGATGTGCCGTATGAAGGCGGCGAGCCCACAGCTGAGGCGCTGGATAGCGCCATGCGGATGGCCGCGCTTCAGGCGGCGTATCACGGCTTTAGCCCGCTGGAGCAGCACGCCTACCCGAAGCCCGCCGATGCCTGCCGGCCCAAGCTGGTCAACTACCGCGTGTGTGGTCACCGCGACTGGGGCCGTTCCGGCAGCTGTGTCGCCACGGCTTGCCCCGGCGACAACGTGTACAAGCACCTGCCGGCCATCCGCCAGCAGGCTGCGGCGCTGATCCCGCAGATCAAAGATTTTCATCTGATGCAAATCTTAGATCGCAAGTAAGTTTGGTTAGGTCCGGCGGGCTGGGATGGCAGCTCGCCGGGCAGCTCTCAAGGAGGAGTTGGCATGACGTATCGTAGTCCCCGTTGGTGGACCCTACTCACGTTTCTCGTGGTCGGGAGCTTTATCAGCCTCGCTGGGCCGCTGGCCGCAGCGCCTGTCGCCCAGACCGATCCGAACACGTTGCAAGCCGCATTCTCAGCCGCCGCGCAGGAATGGAGCGTGCCGGAAAGCGTGCTGCTCTCGGTAGCCTACAACGAGTCCCGCTGGGAGCAGCATAATGGCGAGCCCAGCACCACCGGGGGCTTTGGCGTGATGCATCTGACCGATCTCGCCAGCATCGACCCCGATGGCGGCAAAGGCCTGAGCACAGAGCTTGGCGCGTCTGCCGTGGCTGCGCCCTCCGGCACACTGCACGCCGCCGCCGCGCTGCTGGGCGTCGCACCCGACGCGCTCAAGCAAGATGCCGCGCAGAATATTCGTGGCGGCGCGGCGCTGCTGGCACAGTATGCCCGCCAGACCGTCGGCGGCACGCCCGCCAGCGAGGCCGACTGGTACGGCGCGGTTGTGAAGTACAGCAACTCCGACGAGGCCACGATTGCGCTGGGCTACGCTGACGACGTGTACGCCACGATCAATGAGGGCAGCAGCCGCCAGACCAGCGAGGGCCAGCAGGTCACGCTCAAGGCCGAGGCGATCCAGCCCAACGTCAGCACCGCCGGCGCGGTCCCGATGCGCAACAACAAGAAGAGCGGCGTCGAGTGTCCCAACGGCATCGTCTGCCAGTTCATCCCCGCCGCGTATGTGCAGAATTCCAGCAGTCCCAGCGACTACGGCAACTACGATCTCGCCAATCGCGAGGCCGACGGCCTGGATATTCAGTACATCGTGGTTCACGACACCGAGACGCTATATCTGCCGACGATCCGGCTCTTCCAGAATCCGCTGGCCTACGTCAGCTCGCACTATGTGCATCGCGCGTCGGACGGCGAGATCACGCAGATGGTGCGTAACAAGGACGTGGCCTGGACCGCTGGCAACTGGTACATCAACACCCACTCGATCAACCTGGAGCACGAGGGCTTCGCGATCGAGGGTGCTTCCTGGTATAGCGAACGCTTGTACAAGACCTCGGCGCGGCTGGTGCGCTACCTGGCCGATCGGTACGATATTCCGCTGGATCGCGCGCACATCATCGGCCACGACGACGTTCCGGGTCTCACGCCCGCGCGTCAGTCGGCAATGCACTGGGACCCGGGTCCGTTCTGGGATTGGGAGCACTACATGCGGCTGATCGGCGCGCCGCTCAACAAGAACGGCGACAATCGCAGCATCGTCAGGATCGCGGCGGACTTTGGCCGCAACCAGCCACCAATGACCTACTGCTACACCGCGACCGATTGCCGCGACGTGCCGACGCAGCCCGCGAACTTCGTGTATCTGCGCACCGCGCCGAGCTTCGACGCGCCGTACATCACGAATCCCTACATCAACCCTGCTCCGTCGTATGCCACGCGCGCCAACAACTGGGGCAACAAAGCCGTGGTCGGCCAGGAGTTCTATCACGTCGAGACGCAGGGCGACTGGACGGCGATCTATTTCAGCGGACAGAAGGCCTGGTTCCACAATCCACGCGGCAAGAATAGCCTGCGCGGCAGC
>JAFAYS010000827.1 GCA_019240175.1 Chloroflexota bacterium
GAGCCAGGAGTGTCGTGTGGATGTGGGTTAGGTTCGGGTGAGCTAGCGGCCCCAGCTTGCGTGCAGGCCGACGAATGGATTCAGCTGCTTTTCTTCGCCGATCGTCGTCTCTGGGCCATGTCCCGGATATGCACGGACGTCGTCGGGAAGTGGCCACAGCCGCTGCTCGATCGATTGGATCAGTGTCTGCGCGTTGCCGCCCAGAATGTCGGTGCGGCCAACGCTGCGGTAGAAGAGCGTGTCGCCCGCGATCAGCGCCTTGTCGGCAGACGCGTACAGGCAGACGCTCCCCGGACTGTGACCCGGCGTGTGCAGCACCTCAAGCTCGATCTTGCCGAACGAGAACCGGTCGCCGTGGGCGAGCTTGTGCTCGGCGGGCGCGACGGGCTCGACTGGAAAGCCAAACATGCGGCCTTGCATCACCGCCCCGGCCAACAGCCAGTCGTCTGCGGCGTGCAGATAGACCGGCACCTTGGCCCAGTGGCGCAGCGGCTCGACCGCGCCGATATGATCCAGATGCGCGTGGGTGAGCACAATCGCGGTAAGCGTGACACCCGCATCGATCACCGCCTGCTGCAGCATTTCTGCCTCAGCGCCGGGATCAATAAGAATCGCCTGACCTGTTTCGGTGCAGGCGAGCAAGTAGGGGTTTTCAGCCAACGGCCCTACCGTAAAGCTTTGTATTCGCAGCATAGTTTAACAGTTTCGTCATACAACGATATGGTGATATTCTAGTGCAGGCATTCGTCCGCGTCAAATACTTGTTCGGTATGATCGCTACGCCAGTATAGCAGGCCTGTGTGCTCCCGCCAACGTGCAACTGTGCGGCTACGTCTGCTCAATTGCGACCGTAATCGGCAGCGCAAAGCCGGGGCTGTGCTGGCCGGGGAAGCGCACCAACCGCAGCTCCTCAGCGCGCAGATTGTCGAACAGGTTGCCGTTGAGCGTGGCTTTGATCCGGCCCTGGATTGTGCCGTCACGCACCAGCAGCGCCTGCGACGTCGAGAGCGAATAGTTGCCGCTGGTGCGATCTTGCGTATGCAGACCCAGCACGCTCAGCACCAGGATTGCCTCGTCAAGCTGTGGCTGGATCTCATGCCAGCTGGTTTCAGTCGCGGCCTGTAGGCGTACGCTTTCCTCGCCGCCCGGTGGTGTGGTCGGCGGCAGGTTGAGCCGGCGCGCATATTTGAGATCCAGCACCGGCTGTGTCAGCCGCCCGTGATCGATGTAGGTCGTCGGCGCGCTGGGCAAGCCTTCGCTGGTGTAGCCGAACGATCCGATGCCCAGCGGCTCCCAGGGCTCGACTGTCACCATAAGATCTTCACGCAGCACCTGCTTGCGCTCTTGAAAATCTTCGATCCGAAACGGCGACTGGCCGTGGTAGATCGACGAGCCGCCCAGGTTGCCCCAGACAAAGAAGTTGAACAGGCCGTAGGCCACATTGGGATGCAAGATCACCATGCGCTTGCCGTTGGCGATGCCGCTGGCGGGTGTGCGCAGCGCTTGAAGATAGTCGCCGGCCAGCGCTATCTGCGCGGCAATCTCGTCGAGCTCTATGACTGTGCGCCGGCTGTTGCCCTCGCCGATGATGCCGTCAAACGAGCCGGAGAAGGAGAAGCTGGTGCCGTTGGTGCTGAGCGCCAGGCCCTGCGAGGTGCGCAGGGAGCTCTGGCCCTGGCTCACGCCGATGCCGCCATTCAGGGTCTTGGCCTCGTAGCGCTCAGCCAGCTGCTGTAGCTGTGCGACGACGTCGAGCAAGTACGTGGTGCGCTCGCCAAAGAGCGGCGGAATATCATCGGAAAAGAGCGGAATGTCGCGCACAGTCTGCGGCCCGAGAAATTGCGCCGCGTCGGGATCATCATAGGCGGCCTGACGCGCATTGGCCAGAATCTGGTCAAGAATCGCCAGGCTGTTGCCGTCGAGATTGCCCCGGCTCAGCCGCTGATCTTGCCACTGCACCAGAAAGCTGCCGCCGGTGGTGGCGCTAAACGAGAACGGGCTGTACACGCTGCCTACGTCGTTATCGCGAATGCCAATGCCCACGGAGCGGCGCTCGCTCAGATTGATGCGATAGTCCACGATGTCGGCGTGGGCGTCGAAGGCTGATTGAATATCGTCAATGTAGCTCATGCTGTGTTTATCCCTGCGGGGGAACAAAGGAACAAGCGAACAGGGGAACAAAACCAA
>JAFAYS010001110.1 GCA_019240175.1 Chloroflexota bacterium
GCGGCTTCCGCATCGAGCTTGGCGAGATCGAAACCGCGCTGCGCGAGCATCCCGTGGTTCGCGAGGCCGTCGTGCTGCTGCGCGAGGACCAGGCCGATCACAAACGGATTGTGGCGTATGTCGTGGGGGAACAAGAGAACAAGGGAACAAAAGAACAAAGAACAGAGAACCAAGAACAAAGAAGTACCACAAATTCCCCCTCGCCTGTGCCGCAGGCAACGGGAGAGGGGGATGCCCGCAGGGCAGGGGGTGAGGGCCTCGCAACTGATCAGATCACCACCTGGCAGCAGGTCTTCGACAGCACCTACGCCGATTCCACGGCGACCGACGATCCGGCCTTCAACATCGTCGGCTGGAACAGCAGCTTCACCGGCGAGCCGCTGCCTGCCGAAACCATGCGCGAGTGGGTCGATCAAACCGTCGATCGGATTCAGGCGCTGCGTCCGCGTCGAATCTTGGAGCTGGGCTGCGGCACGGGCCTGCTGCTCTTGCGGCTGGCACCCGACTGCGAGCACTACTGCGGCACCGACATCTCAGCCGTGGCGCTGCAAACGCTTGGAGCGCAGGTGGCGGCGCGAGGCCTGGATCAGGTCACGCTGCTGCAGCGACCCGCCGACGATCTCAGCGGCATCGCGGACGGCGCGTTCGACGTGGTCGTGCTGAACTCGGTGGTGCAGTATTTTCCGAGCGTGCACTACCTGATTCAGGTGCTGCAAAACGCAGTTCGCGTGCTGGCTCCCGGCGGCGCGATCTTTGTCGGCGATGTGCGCAGCCGACCGCTGCTGGACGCCTTTCACACGGCGCTTGAGCTACACAAAGCGGACGATACGCTGGCGCTCGATCAGCTGCAGCAGCGCGCGCGGCAGAGCAGCGCCCAGGAGCAAGAGCTGGTGCTCGATCCGGCCTTGTTTGCCGTGTTCGCCGAGCAGACGCCGCAGCTCGGCGGCGTGACAGTGCAGCTCAAGCACGGCCACGATCACAACGAGCTGACCAGGTTCCGCTACGATGTCGTGCTGCAGCTTGGCGATCGACCTGCGGCTGCGCCCAGCCAGCGGCTCGACTGGCAACGAGACCAGCTCGGGATCGACACGCTGCGCCGGATGCTGACGCAGGAGACTCCGGCATCGCTCGCGATCCGCCACGTGCCGAATCAGCGCATCGCCGTGGAGATGCAAACGCTGGATTTACTGGCGCGCGAGGATGCGCCGCGCTCGGTGGGTGAGCTACGCCAAGCATTGGCAAGGCTTGATCGCAATGCCGCCATCGATCCCGAAACGCTGTGGGCGCTGGGCAAGCAGCTGGGCTACGACGTGGAGATTACCTGGTCGGCTGCGTCCGGCTACTTCGACGTGCTGTTCCGCCGACGCGGATTGAGCGAGACCGATCGCGCACAGCCGTCACGCGCCGCGCACACGCCGCATACGCCGAACTGGAGCCACTACGCCAACAGCCCGCTTCAGGCCCGCATGGCGCGTCAGATCGGGCCGCTGCTGCGCGAGTACCTGGCCGATCGTCTGCCCGACTACATGGTGCCATCGGCCTTTGTGGTCCTGGACACATTGCCACTCTCGCCCAACGGCAAGATCGATCGCCGGGCGCTGCCCGCACCGGAGCAACAGCGGCCCGCAACCAGTGCGGCATTCAGCCCACCCGAAACACCGATCGAGGAGATCCTGGCGTCGATCTGGACGAACGTGCTGGGCATCGAGCGCGTCGGGCGTCACGATAACTTCTTCGCGCTTGGCGGCGACTCGCTGCTCGGCATTCGGGTCATCTCGCGGGCGCAGCAGCAGCGCCTGTGGCTCACGCCCAAGGAGCTGTTTCAGCATCAAACCATCGCCCAGCTCGCCGCCGTGGCTCGCACCGCGCCGCCGAGCGAGATCGACGGGAGACCGATCACCGGGCCGGTACCGCTGACGCCGGTGCAGCTGCGCATGTTCGAAACCAATCCGATCGAGCCGGCGCGCGTGTATATCGCCGTGGTGGCCGAGGCGCTACAGCGTGTCGATCCGGCGCTGCTGCAACAGGCCGTGCAAGTCGTCGTCGAGCACCACGACCTGCTACGCGCGCGCTTCGAGCGCCGTGACGAGTGGCAGCAGTGGATCGTCGCGCCCGATGCCGTGGATGCGTTCAGGCCGATCGATCTCAGCGCGCTGTCCGACGCCGAGCAGGAGTCCACGTTCACCACACGGCTGGCCGAGCTGCGCGATACGCTCGATCTGGCGCAGGATATCGTGCGGATCGCACTCTTCGACCTGGGCGCGCACAAGCCGCAGCGCCTGGCGATCGTCGTGCATCACCTGGTCGCGGATGGCAGCTCGTTGCCGGCGGTGATCGAAGATCTGTGGTCGACGTACGAGCGCCTGGCGCAGGGACAGCCGCCTCAGCTGCCGCCCAAGACGACATCTTTCAAGCACTGGTCCGAGCAGCTGGCGGAGTACGCACGCTCGACGACGCTGCGGCAGGAGCTTGGCTACTGGCTGGATCAGCCCTGGCACACGTTCACGCCCCTGCCGACGGATTATCCCAACGCGCGGCGGGCGCATCCCTGGCAGTCGTATCGCAACGTGCAGGCCACGCTGAGCGCCGACGAGACGCGCGTCCTGCTGCGCGAAACGCTCGACGCCTACAACGTGCAGGTGATGGACCTGCTGCTGGCGGCGCTGGCGCAAACCTTCGGCGCGTGGACCGACCAATCGTCACTGCTGGTCGCGCCGCTGATTCAAGCCCGCGAAACGCTGGTCGCCGACGTCGATCTGTTCCGCGATGTGGATCTGTCGCGCACAGTCGGCTGGTTCACCACGCGCTTTCCGCTGCTGCTAGAGCTCACGCCGGGCGACCCCGAAACCCAGCTGCGTGCGATTACCACACAACTGGCGGCGATCCCACACGGCGGCTTCGGCTACGATCTGCTGCGCTATCTCAGCGGCGACTCCGAGATAGCGGAGCGGCTGCGCGCGCTGCCGGAGCCCGAGGTGATGTTCAACTATCGCGGCCAGCAAGACAACCGCGCACCGTCGACGATGCCGATTCGGCCCGCACAGCATCTGCTGCCGCCCGACGTTCGATCGTACGATCAGGTGTCGAGCCATCCGCTGATCAGCTGCACCGGCGAGATCTCCGGCGGCCAGCTACGCCTGAACTGGTCCTACAGCGACGAGGTGTATCGCGACTCAACGATCGAGGGCTTGGCCGAGCGCTTCATGGCGGCGCTGCGCGCCCTGATCGACGCCAGCCGCGAGCACAGATAATCGTCAAGCAGGAAAGATTGGAGGCAAAACAAGACGGCACGCAGATTATTGATCTGCGTGCCCTCGTTTTATTGAATGATCTGCGTGGGAACACACCGCTGGCGTGTCCTGGGCGTGATAAATCACGCCCCTACGGAAAATGTGCTGGCTTGCTACTGGTCGCGCAAAACCACGTCGCGGCGTCCGTAGACCACCAGCGCAACCACGATCATCACAATCGTCAGCGCCAGCTGAATCAGCGGAATATACGGCCTGCTGCTCCAATCGTGGCTGGTCGACAGCTTAAAGCCCTCGACTGCCGGATACATCGGCCAGCTAAACATCGAGCGGATCGGCTCGACAAACGCGTAGGCCGACGACACATGCCAGGTCTGGCTGTACACGCCAAAACCGATAAACGCCATCAGCCCGAGGCGCAGCGTGTTGGACGGCACCAGCGCCGCCAGCAGTACCAGCAGCGACGAGAGCAGCGTCACATTCAG